>DOEZ01000756.1:0-318 GCA_003532715.1 Planctomycetaceae bacterium | reverse complement strand
TCCTTCGTGCCCTTCGTGGTGAATTACAACGGACGCGGAACGAATTGAACACGTCAGAACGGGCGAAATGGTAAGAATCACTCCCTCCAATTCCTCGTCCGACTCGGTTCGCGATTCGTCACGACGGCGGCTAGCCGTCTCGCTTGCGGCGGTGATTTTGGCGGTCTTTGTTGCGTGCGGCTGGCTCAGGAGTCGATTGGCGGGGACGCCGGGCGACTTGCCGCGGCCCGAGACGGTGGCCCGAATCGTCTCGCTGGCACCGAGCGTGACGGAGACGCTTTTTGCGCTGGGCCTGGGCGATCGGGTGGTCGGCGTGTC
>DOEZ01000414.1 GCA_003532715.1 Planctomycetaceae bacterium | reverse complement strand
TTTTGACTATAGCCTGATTAGCATGGGGGCGACTTACATCAGTCAAGGCCACGACCTCTACGTGACGCTACGATGCTCTACGGAATCCGAAGTCGGAGAGTCGATCTTCTTCTCGGACGATTCACTCGACGGGTTCACGATCAATTTCAGCTATGGCAATATATGGATGCTTTCCAGCAGCAACAACAACAAATCCGATTTGATTCGTATCCATGCCGACGATGATGCTTCGCTTGGACCAGCCACAATAACGATTACGGCCACATCCTCGATGACGAATGTTGTCCATACCATTGATGTGGAATTGATAGTGGAATCGATGCCAGCGGCGTTGCCAGCACCAGAGTTTAATTGTGACCCCCAGCCAATCGACTCAGATGCAATAGCGAGTTGGGAACACAAGATGATTGCAGACGGGTCGGGCGGCACTTGGGATCGTGGCGGGGAGTATTGGGGCGACGCAACGAGGATCGGATCCATCGGATGGGAAGCCGGGACGTGGTACTACGACGGTCAAAGGGCGTTTATTCAGATCGCCGATTATACGGGTGACTCCTCGTGGTATGAAGAGGCCGATCGTGTTGAGGCCATGTATCGCACTGCCGTTATAGAAAATGGGTCTGTTGCTGGCTACAAGAATTTTGCTGAGGGGCTGGCACTGGCTTATGAACGCGAGGACAACGATCCAGAGAAGACACTCGACGCACAAGCGATAGCTATACTAGCCGGAGTTGGGCCATACTGGGTAGAGGTAACAGACGTATACAGCATTAGAGAGTGTTCCTACAACGTCAATTCGAGGATTATGGCCAAACGGATCGGGCTAAGCATTGACGATGTGAACCTGTCGAGACATGTGGATTCGCTGCTGGGAATGTTGGACCAGTGGTTTCGGACGGGCACGATGGAGACATCATCTGGTTATTTTCTTCAACCATACATGGTGGGACTGGCCAGCGAAGCTCTGATTAACTGGTACGAATACACGATCGCGCAACATGCTTTAGACTCCGAATTTGACGTTGACACTCGCGTGCCGCATTATCTTACTATTGCGGGCGATTGGCTCATGGGCAAGACGGGCGAGCAGTGGAATGCCTGGAATCCCGAATACGGCTGTTGGAACTACAAGATATGGTACACTTCGGGCGAGGTAAATGTATCGAATATCGATTTTGTCGAGTCGCATGATTACGACAGACTACTTAACCAGCTTATCACGCCGTTGTTTGGTTGGCTGTACAAAGTCCACGGCGAAACAAACGGCGCAGCATACCGGACATTTGGAGATGCGGCGTTCACCTACGGCGTTTCGATGGACTATTCTCAAGGCAAGGAGTTTTCCCAAAACTACCGATGGAGCGTCGATTATGTGCAATGGCGACTGAACAACCCTTGGGCCAATGACGACGCTGGGCCGGTTATTTCCAACATCAGCCGGGATATCCTCACATCACAGAGCGTCTACGTCACTTGGAAAACCGACGAGGCTGCGTTCGGCATCGTCGAGTATGGGCTAACAACCGAGTATGGCAGCACTGCCAACGGCGTTTATCTCAAGACGTCTCATCGGCAGCAACTCAACGAACTCACGCCAGGAACAGACTATCACCATCGAATCAAAACGACCGATTCGTCGGGCAATGTCAGCTATTCGTCCGATCAGGTTCTTGTGGTACCCATTCCGGGCGATGCCAACCTCGACGGCGTGGTCGACGCGAGGGACATGGCAAGGTTGGGGGCCCACTGGAATATATCGAACGCGACCTGGGAAGATGGTGATTTCAACCAGGACGGTCTGGTCAATGCTCGTGATGCAGCGATTCTAGCCGCCAATCTTGGAGTGATCCTTCGCGCCCCGGCCGAAGCAGTGCGTGAGTCGATCCCGTTCGTAGGCCCCTTGCCCTACAACACCATGCCTGCCACGCGGCCGTCGATCGCACCGGTCGGCAGAAGTCGTGAAGGCGAAAACCTTCTCTTTGCCAAGTCGGCAGTCAAGATGCCATCGCAAGACGCTATCGCGGTCTTGGACGCCGCTATCTCTCAGGAATATGGACCGCAGTCCGAAACGACGCTCTTAGGACGACAGCGTCTGGTTTGGACCAGCACAGTTTCTCGGCGCCAATCGCATCCACGGGAAGTAGAAAGCCCTGATGGGCTATCGCTTTGGACAGAGTGAGTCACCTCCGGCAAAGCCGGATGCGTCCATTGTGAACCGCTCAAAGAGTTTACTCAAGTGGTTGCGTCTGTTCTGGTATCAAGGGAACTCGGTTGGTTCGGTTCTCGGCCTTTCCTCTCCAGTAACGTAAGCGCGCACCCAGGGCCAGCGCACACTAAGTGCATTGTCCGGTAAGGATTTGCATTAGGAAGTCGACACTCCAGCCGGCCATGCGACGCTTCATGATGTTGCTTTCCTTGCCTGGATGCTGCTTGATCAGGCTCAATGTGAAGCGGCGTAACCAGGATAGGTTTTGCGTGGACGTCCGATGGCGAACCCGGCTTTCGTCTTCCCGGAATGTCATGTCCAGGGACCAGTGCAGGGTGTTTTCGATGCTCCAGTGGTTTCTGACAGCGGTTGCGAACTGCTTGCCATTTCGGCGCAGGCTGCTCACGTAGTAACGCGTAGCGGACTTCTGGACGCCATCTTCCGAGTAGATTCGAACGGCGGCGCCGATGGTCTTCAAGCCTTTCCACTCCGAACGCCCGTGAAGCCAACTCGGAGCGGTCATCTGGTAATACTGACGCTCTTCCACTCGTCCATGTCCTTCCTCTGCCTCGACGTAATGACTGATCGGGCAGTCCGCCGAGCCATTTCGAAAGTAGCAGTTCATCAGAAGTCGCACGTCGTCAAAGAGCTTGCCCTGGTTCCCCTTCAGCGCCAACACGTAGTCGCCCCCGCCCTGGACAATCTGTGCGGCAATGTTCTTCTGGCATCCTGCGGGGTCGATCGTTACGATAGCGTCCTCCACGTCGATAATCTCCAGCAACTGCGGGATGGCGGTAATCTCGTTGGATTTCTCTTCAGTCGCCACCTGCCCCAGGGTGATGCCGTGATTCGAGGCCCAGGCGCTCACGATGTGCATCGCCCCCAAGCCGTTTCGCTTGTCGTGCGATCTACGCAACGTCTTGCCGTCGATTGCGACGAGTCGCTTGCCGCCAGATCCGTCATCGGCCGACACGTCTAACGACTCCAACCATCGTTGGAAACACTCCTGGAACACACCGGGATTCAGCAGGCCCAGCACTCGCCGAAACGTGTCCTTGCCGGGTATGCCATTGGGTAATGCCAAGTGCCTTTTAAGCCAGAATTCGTTCAGTTTGGCCCACTTCGCAATCGCCGTGGAACCATCGGCATTCGCAATCACCGCGCAGACTGCAATCACGATCACATCTCCCAGGCGGTGAAGCCGATTAACCTTCGACCGAGGATCCGGGAGGTCATCGAAGAATCGCAGGATGTTCACCGCGTCTTGTTCACCGATCTTCAGCATTGAGAATCCTTTCGTGTAGAGACAGGTTGCCCACACGAAAGATTGTCTCTCAAATCGGCTTACCGCGCTAGCCCAGTCCACCTAGAGTGCGCGCTGGCCCTGAGCGCGCACCAGAACCACCCCCGGCCGATTTCTGATCGAGGGTGGTTCGGTTGTGGATGCGCCTGCGAGTCGGCTACGCTTGGCCGCGACGGCGGCGGGCTCGGCGGTGTTGTTTCCGATCGGCCCGGTCGCGGCGTTCTTCCGTCCGGTAGACGCGGACGGCCTCGGGATGGGACGTCTTCCAGTCGTCCGGCCGGAGCGAGTCGTAGTCGGTCGAGCCGGCTAGCAACCGATCGAGCACGTCCTTGACGTAGGCCCACACGTCCAGATCATTTCGCACGGCGCTCGACACGAGCGTGAAGAAGTCGGCCGCCCGCTCACCCGCCGCGACGCTCCCGGCGAAGAGCCAGTTCTTCCTGTTATGCTGAGCTCAGCATAACAGAAATTGAACTAAACGCTTCGCGTGGGTTCCGCCCCACGGCGCTCTTGAACTGGCAAAGATTATCCTGCGGCCACGGCGTCGGCGATCACCGTGGTATCCAACCTCGTCGCTGCGATTCTCGAAGACTTCGCGGAGACGAGTTGGTGGCGCCCTTTCTTCGGCCGCAACATCTGCGGGAGGCCAACCAGTGTACTGGCAACGATCGTGCTCCCGAGTAATTGCCCGCGACTGCGACAACGCGGACGCCCCCATCGCACCGATCGGCCAACAGGTTGATACCGTCCTGTAGTCGGCCGTCAGGATCTGGTGGTAGCGGTTGGTCTGATTATTCCGATTTGCGCTTTGGAGATTCATGACCCAAGCTTTCGGTAATGGGATTTTCACGACTTCAACACCCTTGCTGAAAGGAACTGTGCATGACCCCGCTGCGCCAACGGATGATCCAAGACCTACGGTTACGCAACCTCGCACCCAACACGCAGAAAGCCTATGTGCGCGCCGTGGCGAAGTTCGCCGAACATTTTCACAAGTCACCCGAGCTACTGAGTGTGGAGGAGGTGCGATCATACCTCGTGTATCTCGTGGAGGAGAAGCATGCATCTACGCAGCAGTACGTACAGGTGCTGTGCGCCCTGCGATTCCTCTTCAACGTAACTCTGAAGCGAAAGGAAGTCCTGGAAGACATTCCTCATCCCAAAACCGCGCAGAAGTTGCCACTGGTCCTGGCCATGGACGAAATCGCTCAATTCTTTGCGGCCGTTCGCAATCCGAAGTACCGGGCGTTGCTGATGACGATATACGCAGGCGGCTTGCGTGTTTCCGAAGCGGTGCATCTGCGCGTGACGGATATCGACAGCAAGCGAATGCTGATTCGCGTCCGGCAGGGCAAGGGAAGAAAGGACCGGTACGTGAATCTTTCGCCAAAGCTCTTGGCAATCCTTCGCGAGTACTGGCGGGTGTTCCGGCCATCAGACTGGCTGTTCCCGGGGAAACCTCCAACACGACCATTGAGTCGCGATGCGGTCAATGACCTGTGCAAACGGATTTGTGCCCGCGCAAAGATGACCAAGCGAGTTACGCCCCATACGTTGCGACACAGTTTCGCTACCCATCTGCTGGAGGCTGGGACCGATCTTCGTACGATTCAGATTCTGCTTGGGCATCGTAGTCTGAAGACGACAGCGAGGTATACCCATGTCTCGGAGAAAACACTCCGATCGGCGCCCAGTCTGCTTGACCTGCTCCCCGACCTGAAAGAGAAGCGGGTGACAGGATGAGCGAGCGCAGCCTGGAGGTGGCCGACGTATTCCGACAGTATGGACCACAGTATGTGCAGGAGTTTGGGCCGTCGCTTTGCACCCAGCAAAAGCGAGTGCTTCGGGCGATTGCGCTGTGCCGGACTGCCTCGCTGGGAGGACACGTCGAGCGGTGTGACGGCTGCGGCCACCGAAGAATCTCCTACAATTCCTGTCGCAACCGGCACTGTCCCAAGTGCCAGGCTGCGGCCAGGGCCGAATGGATGGAAGCGAGGGCGGAGGAACTCCTCCCCGTCCCCTACTTTCACGTGGTCTTTACGCTTCCGAATACGTTGGCGCCGATCGCGCTGCAAAACAAGCGAGTCGTCTACGGAGTGTTGTTCCGCGCCGTTGCCGAAACGCTCAAGGACGTGGCGGCAGCCCCAAAACATCTCGGGGCCGAGATTGGCTTTCTGGCCGTATTGCACACGTGGGGGCAGAACCTGATGCACCATCCGCACATCCACTGTGTGGTGCCGGCAGGTGGCATTTCGCGCGACGGCCAACGCTGGCTTTCGTGCAAGGACGACTTCTTCCTGCCGGTGCGCGTGCTGAGCCGCGTATTCCGCGGTAAGTTCATCAGCTTTCTGAAACATGCCTTCCAGCAGGGCCAATTGCGTTTCTTCGGACGACTCGAATGCTGTGCCGAAGCCGCGCAATTCGAACAACTGCTCGATGCCGCAGTCCAGCGCGAATGGGTGGTCTACGCCAAACGGCCGTTCGGCGGCCCGACACAAGTGCTCAAATACCTCGCCCGCTACACCCATCGTGTCGCCATCTCCAACAAACGTCTTCTGGACCTTCGTGATGGCCAAGTGCATTTTCAATACAAGGACTACGCAGACGGCAACCGAACAAAGGCCATGTCGGTCGACGCCCTGGAATTCATTCGCCGGTTCCTGATGCACGTGTTGCCGCTGGGCTTCGTGCGGATTCGACATTATGGCTTTCTCGGAAACCGTCACCGCAATGCGAAACTGGAATTGTGCCGAAGGCTGCTCGGAGTCGAGTCGGGGCCAGCAGCGACAACGGCTGGTGAACCTTCCGAGACCGACCATTGCGACGCCGAACATGACAAGTCTATGATCTGTCCTGCTTGTGGAAACGGTCGAATGTTGATCATCGAGACCTTCCGTCCAGAGACCAAAGCAGCTTCAGTACGTCGCCCTTTCTTCATGCAACAATCGACCTGCTGTGCGAAACCAGACACCTCATGACGATCCAACGCCCATCCTCACCCGTTGCCAACGTAAGAGAACGCCGTTTCCTCCGCCGGCTTCGGGATGGTGCGCGCCGCGATCAGCCTTCCGCCACAAATTCGGGTCCTTCGGCCAAGCCTGAACCTGAGAATCGATCAACTGCGACATCTCTTCACGGCTGGCGCGAGTGCCGCGCATACCTTGCAGCATTCCCTGGCCACACTCACAACGCTTATCGCCCGATTCAATTCCCATAGCAGGGCGTCTCCTAGCGTTTAGCCCGGATTTCTCACCACCCCTATTG
>DOEZ01000525.1:3424-3722 GCA_003532715.1 Planctomycetaceae bacterium | reverse complement strand
CGAGAGGTTGGCGCCGCCCGGGTGGCTGCTGCCGAAGGCGCAGACTCGCAGGTCGATGTAATACTTGAAGTCGGCGGCGCTGCCGGCTGGCGGACTGGCGGCGTCTCGGCCTTCGTAGTCGAACGGCAAACGATAGTTGATCGGCGAGTAACTGCTCAAGGTCAAATGCGCGACGCCCGAGGCGCTGGTCGCCGCCCAGTTTCCGTAGTATCGAAACGCCCAATCCCATCCTTGCTCGGCGAACGTGTCGTAGTTGGGATCCCAGCGGCTGCGTTCGCCAAACAGAAGGGTATGGCTC
>DOEZ01000525.1:0-3386 GCA_003532715.1 Planctomycetaceae bacterium | reverse complement strand
CCCCGCCATGATGAAGATGCCATCGGTCATCAGGAAGCCGGAATCGGGATGATAGGAACGTGTTCCGGCGTTCCCGGCGTAGCTGGTCACCTTGATGTAACGATCGACCGAGGAGCCGGTCAGCCGACTGGTGTAGAGCAGCGGGTTTTCGCTCTCCGGTTCGGATGGGCAGAGCAGGTTTGGACCGTTGGCCGCGCGTGCTTGCATCAGGCCGTCGAAATTCCGGTCGGGATCGGCGAAATTCCACCGGTCGTAAAGAGTCTGTTGCTCGAGGTAAGGCATGATCGCGACGAAGAGCCCGGCGCCTCGATACTGTTTCTTGGCGGCATTGTATTGCGAAAGCAGGACGGCCACGGGAAAGCGGCCCGTCGCGTCGTGGTACTGATGGGCAGCCAAGCTGATCTGCTTGAGGCGGTTGAGGCAGTCCATCCGTCGCGCGGCTTCGCGAGCGGCCTGGACCGCGGGCATGACCAGCGAAATCAATACCCCGATGATTGCCACAACCACGAGCAATTCCACGAGAGTAAAGGCTTTCGAACTCCGCATGGTCTTTGGCTTGGTCCTGGGGAACATTTCGCGGCGTGGCGGGAGGCGGGAAGATAGATATAGGATATACTCTTATAGAGGTGCGGCACAAGTACCAAGCGAGAAAAGAGGACGCTTGACGCCTCTCGCTCTTTGAACGACACTGACGCTGGGACAATCAATCACTGAGCCCGAGCTTCTCAAACATGCCGGATCGACCCAAATGCCCCTGCATGGGGGGCAGTCTCGACAAGTTGATTCATCCCGCGATTCTCATCGTGCTGGCCAGGGGGCCGCTGCACGGATATCGAATCGCGAGGGAAATTGGCGAAATGCCGCTTTTCGATGGGGATGCCCCCGACGTTTCCGGAGTGTATCGGTTTCTGAAGACGATGGAGAAGAAAGGGTTTGTGGTGTCCTTTTGGGACACCTCGAACACCGGACCGGCCAAGAAGTCCTATCAGATCACCGAAACGGGCGAACATTGCCTTCGTCAATGGGTCGCCACGCTCGATAGGTATCGCACGGGGCTTACACAGCTACTCAGAGCCGCGCGAAAGGCCGCGGAACACTAGGCACGTCGAAGGGATACTCGGAACGACGCTTTAGAGTCGCCCGGAAGCCAAGCGCTAAACGGGAAAGGTTGGCAGTCCCTTTTGCGCTACTCCTTCTCCTTCCGTCGCCGGCACTGGGCGCAGACGCCGGTGACGAACATGCGGTGGCCGTCGACCTCGAAGTCGTGCTGGACGGCGACTTCGCCGACGATTCGCTCCAACTGCTCGCTGTGGAACTCGATCAGCCGGTTGCAGACCTCGCAGTGCAGATGGTCGTGCCGCGGATAGCCGTACTGATGCTCGTAGACGCCGCGGCCGGCAAGGTCCATCTTGCGAATCAGGCCCGCGTCGGTCAGTTCGCCGAGCGTGCGGTAGATGGTCGGCCGGCTGACCTCGCGACGACTGATCAACTCCTGCAAGTGCTCCATCAGCTCGTCGGCGTCGAAATGGTCGTGATGGCTGAAGACGACGTCGACGATGAGTTTTCGCTGATGGGTAACCCGCTTGCCCTTCGACTGAAGGAACTGCGCGAACCGCTCGCCGGGTGAAAGGGGCACCTTCACTTTTTGCAGCGAGTAATCCTTCGCCATGACAGGTGACCTCGCGGAGAAGCGAACCGAACGCCTATCCGATCTCGTCGAGGAGTCGGTCCAGCGCGATTTCGAGCTTCTCGGGCGTTTCGTA
Organism: Planctomycetaceae bacterium; assembly: GCA_003532715.1. Classification (GTDB taxonomy): domain Bacteria; phylum Planctomycetota; class Planctomycetia; order Pirellulales; family Thermoguttaceae; genus UBA11386. Next base: position 1,623 of record DOEZ01000525.1, on the reverse strand, counting down.
AGTCCCCGCGGCGATTTCCGCGCGGATCGCGTCTACCCGATCCTGACGGATGTCGGGCATTTGTTTGACTTGCTCGACGAAGCGAGCCTCGTCGGAAATACAGACTTCATCCCGAATCGGTTCGGGCGTTGCCGGCGTTTCGGGTCTGGCCGCGCGAGACGAGTGCGGCGGACCGACTTGCTGAGGGCCGTGCAAATGAGAAGGGCCGTGAATTTGCATCCTCTTGTTTCTCCCAAGGATTGCACCGGGCGCGACGCGCCGGGACGAACGCCCCGCCTCCAAATGCGTCACGCAATCGTATCTTATGTTTCTACCTCGTTGCCATCCGTCCGCGGCCAAGGAGTTCCGCGTCAGTCCATCGTGGGCATTGCCCGACTGGGTGCTGTGAAACAACGGCCCATTCGGATCATCGACCTCGCGACGCTTTTCATTCAAACAATCCCATAACGCCCGAGTCGTATCAAATACCCGGCTCAAAATGACTTGTAACGGATGTGCCAATCTCGGGCAAAGGTGACAACGTTGCCAGTCGTACTCAAGACGGCCGTCGCAACATGCCGGCGAGTCCCGTCAAACCCTCGCGAGACCGTTGCTTCGCGAACACCTTGTCGGCACTCCGCAACACATCGGCGAGGCGTCGACGCAACATCCGCCACCATCCCTCCATTGTCGCATCGATTGGCCGATTATCCAAGCCGAAGAATCGGCCAAGTCGTCCAACCGGTTACTATACGCATCTTCAGTAGAAACGGTTCGTCGGTCAAAACGGTCGGATTATAGGAGCTCGCGGAAGACTGGGCAACCTCGAATCGCGGCCACGAGACCCGCGCGGCCGCCGCGCCCGAACTCCATGCGAAAGCCGCCGCCAGTCGCGATCTCCAAACCACCCATTTTGACTTAATAAGCGATTCTTCAAGAAATTACCCCCCAAGAGGATGTAGCGATGTCGATTTTTTGGGATTAGCCGAAACCTTGACCCGACCGTGCGGTTTATGGAGGTGGCATGAGCACGTTTCGAGGCGGTCGCGTGGTCGCCTCGCGGTATCTAATCCCGTTTCACGAATCAGAGGAGACAAGGACGATGTGTCGACTACTTTCCATGTTCACGATGGTCTTGGCCGTCGCCGTGCTGCCAATGCTGGCGATGGCCGACGAACCCGTGGATCCCCAACGGCCCGAACCGCCCAACCCCGAACGGCTGTTCAAACGTCTGGATGTCAACGCCGACGGTAAGATCAGCCTCGACGAGCTGCCCGGACCGTTGAAGGAGCGATTTCCGAATCTGCTCGAGCGTGCCGACAAAGACGGCGACAAGGTGCTCTCGCTCGACGAATGGGCCCAGGTGGCCAAGGGCCTTGGCCCGCGAGCCATGCTCGGGCCGGGCCGACCCGACATGCCGCCGGGTCCCATGCTGGGCCGGCGCGGCCCGGGAGGCCCCGAGAGGCCGAGATGGGCCGGTCCCGAACGTCGTGGACCTTCCGACAGGGTCGCCGGCAACCCAAAGGACCGTCCGGAGCCGAAAGATGTGCGGCGCGAAGATGGCCGTCGTGGACCAGGCGAGGCGCGCGGACCACGCCCGGATCGAGGGCCGCGCGAGGCGGTCGCGAAGGATCGTCCCGAGGC
>DOEZ01000090.1 GCA_003532715.1 Planctomycetaceae bacterium | reverse complement strand
CGGGTTGAAGCAGAAGACGCCGAGTCCGTGGGAACAGATCGAAATGAAGTTCCCGATTGGAAGCCGCGTCAAGGGCACGGTCGTCAACGTGATGACCTACGGCGCTTTCGTCAAGCTCGAGGAGGGGATCGAAGGGTTGGTCCACATCAGCGAAATGTCGTGGACCAAGCGGATCGGACACCCCAGCGACCTCGTGCAAATCGACGAAGAGATCGAAGTCGTCGTGCTCGGCATCAACAAGGAAAAACAAGAGATTTCGCTGGGCATGAAGCAGACCCAGGAGAATCCTTGGGACGTGGTCTCCGAGCGTTATCCGCCGGGCAGCACGGTGACCGGCACCGTGCGGAACCTGACGAACTACGGCGCATTCATCGAAATCGAGGAAGGCATCGACGGGTTGCTCCACGTCAGCGACATTTCGTGGACGCGCAAGATCACGCATCCCAGCGAAGTCGTTGAGAAGGGCCAACAGATCGAGTGCCGGGTTCTTTCGGTCGATCAGAACCGCCGGCGCATCGCTCTGGGACTCAAGCAGATGTCCGACGATCCGTGGGCCGAGGACATTCCCGGCAAGTACGCCCTGGGCCAGATCGTCAAGGGCACCGTGACGAAGATCACGAACTTCGGCGTCTTCGTCGGCTTGGAGAACGGCCTGGAAGGTCTTCTGCACATCTCCGAATTGGCCGACCACAAGGTCGACAATCCCGAGGAAATCGTCAAGGTTGGCGAGGAGATCGAAGTCAAGGTCCTCCGCGTCGATTCGGACGAGCGGAAGATCGGCCTGTCGCGCAAGCGCGTCGAGTGGGCCGAGGAAGACGAGGCCGACAAGGCCAAGGACGCGTCCGGCCAGTCGAGCGGCGGCCCCACGATCGCGCCGACCGACCTCAAGGGCGGCGTGGGAAGCGGCAGCGGGCCGCTGATCCAGCCATTGAGCCGGAAGCCGGAACCCGAGGCCGAGCCGAAGCCGGCCGAGGTTGCCGCCACCGAAGAAACGACACAGGCCGAGCAAGCCGATTCCGAAACAGAATCGACAGAATCGTAAGAGCCTGCCCAGCATTCGGTCATCTTGCCCGAAACGCCGGCGGAAGGCGGCGGGAAGGTTCAAGATAGTCCGACTGGCGGCTTTGCTCCGCGAAAATCGCACACGGCCCCGCCGACGAACAGTCGGCGGGGCCGTTTTTTCGGAATTGTCCGAAACTCGCGCACATTCGGCTCACCTTGTCGCCTGGGCGGCTGGTTGCAGAAGCGGCACGTAGTCCGTCGATAGGGGATTCTGGTCGAACCCATATTCCCCACTGACGGTACGCTTCAACATGCCCACCACCCAAACGCGAGCCAAGTCACTCTCGTCGGTCCAGTCGCCGCTGGAAACCTACCTGCGCGAGATCAACGAGACCCAGCTTCTCTCGGCCAACGACGAGCAAGAGCTGGCCACCGCCATCGGCTGCGGCGACATTCAAGCACGCGATCGCATGGTCCGCGCCAACCTCCGGCTGGTCGTCAATATCGCGCGCGGCTACACGGGCAAGGGACTCGGCCTGCAAGACCTGATCGAGGAAGGCAACCTTGGGCTGCTTCGCGCCGTCGAAGGCTTCGACCCGGCGATGGGCACCCGGTTCTCGACCTATGCCAGCTACTGGATCAAGCAGTCGATCAAGCGGGCGTTGATCAATACGGCCAAGACGATTCGGATACCGGCCTACATGGTCGAGTTGCTCTCGAAATGGCGCCGCGCCAGCACGCGGCTCGCCGAGGAACTCGGCCGCACGCCCACGCCCGAAGAAATCGCCCGCGTGCTCGGGCTGCCTCGCAAGAAGCTCCCCATCATCAAAAAGGCGATCCGCATCTACAACCTCACGCCGCAAACGGACCAAGCCGACGCAGGCTGGTCGCTCGGCGAAATGGTCATGGACGAGCGGGCGCGCACGCCCGAGGACGAACTGGTCGAGCACGACAACCTGACGCACGTCATGCGCCAGCTCGACATCATGGACCAGCGCGAGGCGACCGTCCTGCGAATGCGGTTCGGCCTCGACGACAACGAGCCCCGAACGCTCAAGGAAATCGGTCAAACCCTTGGCCTCACGCGCGAGCGGGTCCGCCAGATCGAAACCGAGGCCCTCAACAAGCTCAACGAAAGCCTCAACGGACCTCGGGGATAGATTCCCCTTACCGTTCGAATCGCCACGGCCCCGCAGTCAAACAGCGGCGCGCCTCGCCAACGAGTCAGATCCGCCGGGCCAGAATCGTCGCGAGCGACTCGGCCAGATACTCGTATTGGGCCGCCGAATTGTAGAGCTGCGCCGCAACCCGAAGGACCAAATGCGGCGACTTCGGCCAGTGGAAGATGGGCGTCTCGATCCCGAAACGCTCCATCAACTCGGTCTGAAGCGGATGAATCGCGCCGGCCGGCCCGGGCGAATCCATCGCCGGCGTCTCCGTTTCGTCGGGCAGAAAACCGGCGAACATCGACCAGAGCATCTCGACCGGACAGACCGGCCGCAGCTCCAATCGTTCGCAAAGGATCGCGCGGGCTTCGAGCGTGAGTTCCCGGTTCCGCCGCATCACCTCGGCCAGGCCGCCGTCGATCGCTTCGAGAAACCGAATCGACTCGCCCACGCAAATCCACGGCGTCGGGTCGTCGGTGCCCGTCCAATCGAACTCGTCGCGAAACGGCGAGTAGTCGGGCCGACGGTAGTTGAAACCGTGGCTGATTACGGCCGGGTGGATTCCCTCTTGGCGGTCGCGGCGCACGTAGAGCACGCCCGCCCCCTTCGGCGCGCAGAGCCATTTGTGGCAATTGCCCGTGTAATAGGCCACGCCCATCCGTTCGAGATCCAGCGGCAACATGCCAGGCCCATGGGCGCCGTCGACCAGAACGTCGACGCCGCGCGCGTCGAGACGCGCGACCAGTTCCTCGACCGGAAAGACCATGGCCGTCGGGCTGGTGATGTGGTCGAACAGGGCCAACCGCGTGCGCTCGGTGACCCGTTCCATCACCCGCTCGACAATTTCGTCGGGCGAACCGACCGGAACGGGTACGTTGACCACCACGAGCCGCGCGCCCGACCGCTCGGCCACGTAGCGAGCCACGTTCGCGCAAGCGTTGTATTCATGGTCGGTCGTTAGAATCTCGTCGCCCGGCTCGAACACAAGCGACCTCAGCACGCTGTTGACGCCCGAGGTGGCGTTGCGAACGAAGACAAGGTCGCGAACCGACGCGCCGAGGAGGCGAGCGAGCGTCGCGCGCGAGTCGTCGAGCAAGGGGGCCAGCTCTCGCATGAAGAAACGGACCGGTTCCGACTCGATTTGGTCTCGCAACGCCTGTTGCCGCTCGAGCACGGCCCGGGGGCAAGCCCCAAACGAGCCGTGATTGAGCATGACCACCGTCGGGTCGAGCGCCCAGGCGGAAAACAAGGGAGACGGAGCCGGGAAGGATTTTGGGAGGGGATTCATGGCGTGAATACAAGATGAATACAAGAATGGATAGTTCGGCCAAATGGCGTGATGGATCGGACGTTTCGGAAAAAGGGGAAAG
>DOEZ01000366.1 GCA_003532715.1 Planctomycetaceae bacterium | reverse complement strand
AAATGGTGATCGGTTTGGCGCAAGAGAACGAGTCCGCCCGAATGCTCAAGCAGGAGCCCGGCAAAACGGTGATTCCCGCGGTGCTGGACCCGCCGAGGGCGCCCAACACGGACGGCATGACGAGCACGCCGGCCGCCACCTCCGGATCAGAGCCAATAATCAGCGGCGCATCGAAGGTGTTTTCCGCGTAGAGGTAGAGGTACTTGTTGGGCGTCGTGCTTGTGCCGAGGGCGGCGAGATTGACCGACTCGACGCCGCTACCGGTGGCGATGCTGACGTAGAACTTCGTGACATCGGCGATCCGGACCGAGGGGGTCTGTCCCTCCAATTGAATTGTATCTGACAAGGAATTCGTGAAAGTGTACGCTTTTCGGGAAACGATCCCGGATGCCTTGACGGTGTCCCAAACCGTGACAACAAGGTCGCCCCACACTTCCGTGCCGGAGCCGAAATCGGCGATTGCCGGAGCATTGTTGTTCCAGTTGACGTCGCCGACTCCATTATTCCAGTTGGTACTGCCGTCCGACCACGTTCCGGCTCCATCGGAAATGGTTGGGCCGTCGCCGGGGAGGATGTCCCAATACAGTGGGTCGGCGCCCACCAGTGAAACGCTGGCAAAGAAAATCGCGACACACGCAGCGATTGGCAAAAAACGTCTAAACATGGCTACTACATCCTTTTGGTCAATGTGATGGTTGATAACAGTCAATCTTGTGTTGCCGCGCGGTCCGGCCCACGGCTTCTTCAGGCCGTTTGGCGACCCAAAACCTCGGTTCGGTGACGAACTGCAACCGCAGCGCGTTCGGCGCGGCGAACTACACATACCCCGGCCTCCCAATGCCTCGGACGGACGGCTAACGACTGACCCGATGCCGGACGCGACACCCGGTCAAGGTTAACGCCAGTCCCATCAACACGACGAACATGGTTGGCTCGGGCACCAGGGCAATCTTATTCCCCTGATAGTTGTAGACGAGTTGATACCCCTCCGGCAGGCTTCCGGTTACCGTCGGAATGCCGGTGAGCGTGCCGTCGCTAGCCAACACATAGGGTCCGCCGGTCAGGGTGGAGGCTCCCACGTCAGCGAGGTTCAGGGTCGCCTGAGTGAGATCGAGCGCGCCGGAAACATCGAGCCGATCGATGGTCTTGGCGGTGCTGTCGTATTCGACCTTGAGTGTGCCGGCGACCGTCACATTTCCTCCGACGGTGAGCGTGCCTATGGTGCTTTCGGCATCCAAGTAGTACACATCATCGGTCGAGTTGTAGATGTCGGCTTCACCCGCTTCGATGGTACCGCCGGCGGCGACGATGACATCAGCATTGACAACCCCGACGCCGCGGAGAACGCCGCGGTTGTTGACGGCCACCGATGGCGAGGTGAGCGTGGCGCCCGATCGGATCGTCGCTTCGCCGCGGTACAAAACGCCGATCGTGCCGATCGTGACGAATTCATCCGCTTCGTAGTTTCCGGCCAAAATGAGATGGGCGACGCAGGAAGCGTCATTGGTGAGGGCGCCGAGCGTCAAGCTGTTCGACGAGTTGACCTCGTTCTCGAGCGTAATCGCGCCAGGACGGTTGCTCGCCGCAGTCTGGACGGCCAAGTCGAAGTCGCCGGTCAACGAACCGGTGATTCTTCCCGTAGCCCTTGTTCTGAATGTGGTGTGACCTTGCAACGTCACGCTTCCCCGCAATTCCGAGGCATCGGAACTGCCGTAGAATTCGAGGCTGCCGCGGTCGCCGTACCCGGTTCCTCCCGTAAGGATAATGGGCTTGTCTACAACCGTGTCGGATCGCAGGCCTAGGGTGGAGCCGTTGAAGACGGTGATCGATTTCGTGGAGTCGCCGCCCAAGCCGGCGGTGGAGGGCGAAAGAACAACGGGGGTCGTCGATCCCAATCCAGCATAGACGAATACGGCGCATGATTCGGCTTCGCCGATCTCAATCGGTGCATCGAAGCTGTTCGCATTGTAGAGGTAGACGTATTCATCGGTTCGGGTGCCGTTTCCCCGGAAAACGATCTTGTTCACACCGGCGGCCGTGGTGAGCGGCGTGTAGAACTTGTTGTACGAGTACAGGGAAACGGTGAATGCGTCGCCATTCATCTCGATTGTCCCGCCATTTGTCGAGCCGGGGACATAGGAGAACCGATGATTGCCCGTCACTCCCGTGGACTTCACCGTTTCATCCACCGTGATCGTTGGAGCAGTGGTCCCGACGGCACTTCCGAATTGGGCGACGGTGGGGGTGGTGTTATCCCAAGCGACGTTAGCGGATCCATCCCACCAATTGGTCCCGCCGTTCGCCCATGTTCCCGCGCCATTCTGAACACCGGTTGTGGCCGTGTCGGAATCCCAAATCAAGGCGAGAGACGTTCCGGGGGGCATCACCGCCAGCGCCGCTGCAATCGCAAGTGTCATGATAAGTTGTCTCGTCATCGAGGCTCTCCTTCGAAGTGTCAACATGGAAATAGAAGGGCGATTTGCGTTATTTGCCTACTCTCCGACCTTCTCGACTCTCAGTCCCAGCAGCGTGCCGAAGCCGTGTTTCATTCCGCGGTGATCTCAAGCGAGTCCAGCGCGAAACCAAGCTTGTCTGTCGTGTTCGTTTTATCCCGCGCGTGCGTTAGCCAGTAGAAGTGCAGGAAAGGCCAGTACTGGTTCTGCTTCGCCGTCCCCACGGATCGCATGAGCATCGGCTTGAAAGCCGTCGGAGGCCCCCCGTCGACGGCGATCGAGGGGGTCCACTGTTTGGCGTCGGGATCGACGGCGATACGGAACGAGTAGACGGAGCCCTCGCGGACCGCGATCCCGCTCGGCACTGCAGCGCCGCTTCCGGCGGCGTTGCGGCGGTGGAACAACCATTCCTTCGCGCCGTCTCCCCTGCCGCCTCGGTCGGCGACGTAAATGTGCCAGCCGATCGACCCACCCTGTTCGTCGACGGCATGTTCGTCCTGGGACCGACTGCGACCGCAGATGCTCATGCGGTCGTCCTTGACCCAAGACGGACTAAGGGCATCGATGCGGAGGTTGAATGTTATGACGTAGCGTCGGCTCAGGTCGACACTGTTTTTCGCCTCCATGCGACGGTTGATGCCGGCCCAGGCTCGCGCACCCGTGGAAAAAGGATCACGTCGCATGACGACGTGAAGATACTTCCCACCGCCAAGCAGCGGATGACTTTCTTCGATCGAAACGTCGCAATTCAATTCCGGCAGGCTTCTGACGTCCCACGCGGCGGCCCACCCCGCGCCGGCGACGCCGGGGAACTGATTGGGTGTCTTGTCGCCGTTGCCGCCCGAGAAATCGGCCACGACCGCGTCGGCGCGTTCGCCGACCCCGGGAATCCGTCGCACGAAACGATCGGCCGCCGAGGCGGTCTCGGTAAACGTCGCATTGGGCTGGCCGTCGGATCGCGCGACGAGGCCCGTCCGACCGGCCGTCAGGTGATGTTGAACGGGGGGACCGCTTGGAAACGCCGGAACGCTCAGTTCGACCTCGCCTTGGAAAACGTGGACCGTCGCCGCCGACCCCTCGTCGTCGACCGCGACGCCAAATTCCGTTCCCAAATCGACGATCGTCGCGGCCGGCGTTTCGACGGCAAACCCTCTCGCCTCGCCCGACACATGGGCCACCAGGTTTCCCGAATTCAACACGCCCATGTCGGCTCGCTTCGGATCGAAGGCAACCGGGCCCTCCAGCAGCACCCGCGCGCCGTGGGCAAACGTAATCTCAAGCAGTCCCTTGGCAAGAAGGATTTGCCGACCGGGCGACAAAGCATCGCCCTCGGAAAGGGCGTCACTCGCATTCCGCCACTCGCACTGGTGGACCTTGGTTACCCAAGCCACCCGCGACGGAACGGCCGGCGCCTCGGCGAACCGGGCGACGGCTTTCGGTTGCGAGGCCACTTTCGGCGCGGGCTGCGAATACAGGCTGACGAGAACCACTGTCAGGATTAGGCTCGGTAACACAACCGTGAACAGTAGCGACATGACGAGCGGCCTCGCGAGAAAATCGCCGCCCGCCCGAAACGTGTCGGCCAAAAAGCCAAGCAAGGGAGCACGTGTTCCATGCTCCGGCGAGGCCGTGGTCGGCGGCGACGATTGCCCCTTGTCCCAGCATATGCTCGCGAAAAGGTTCATGTACTGCACGTAAACCCGGCGCGCCTCCTGGTGATGACACACCCAGTCCTCGAGCCGGGCGCGATCCTCGGGCGTGATCCGTCCGTCGTACAGCGCAAAGATCAGGTCGCAAAGCATCGCGAGTTGTTCGGCGGAGAGCGGCGTATTCATGATGTGCTCTCCCCGAATGTTGCCTCGCGAACGCAGTCGAAAAGCGCTCGGTGGATACGGCTAAGCGCTTGGTAGATGGCATCGAGACTGCGGCCGGTCCGCTCCGAGAGGTTTTTTGGCGTCTCCCCCAGTCGGTAACGCCGATCGATCAGGTCTTTCTGCCGGCTGGGGAGCCGGTCGAAGCAGTCGGACCAGACTTTGTACTGCTTATCGAGCAACTCGGTGTCTTCCGCGATCGTCTGCTCGACCGCGTCGAGGAACTCCGGGCTGCAGAGGACCGTTTGGTGGTGCCGAAGTCGCCGGAAGCTGCGGACCTTGTTCAACGCAACCTGGCGTGCCCATGCCTGAAAGTTGCTGCCGGGAGTAAACTGGTCGAACTTCTCCCAAAGCGTCATTCCGACGTCCTGGTAGATCTCGTCGGCATCGGCGTGGTTGGACATCAACGTAAGGAGATAGGCGTAGATACGCTGGCCATGCACCATCCACAACCGCACGAATTCGGATCTTTGGGGAGAATCGTGCATGGACTCGCCATCGACGTGGATTACATACAGTCAGACACCTTCGGTTGCCCCAATAACCTAATGCCGGAAAAGCGTGATTTCTGACATTCCACTGAAATAATGTGGTCCAGCAGGAAAGAAACAGTCACATTGGGTGGTACCAGTAACGCGAAGGACGGGTGTGTCGTTTATCCTCCATGGCTGTCGTTTACGCTTTTTGGTCGTTCAAAAGCAGCCGAAAGTCCAGTGCCACAATAATATGGCTGGTGTGGGGTAAATGGGACCGTTCTGAATGGTCGCAGGCAACGCTCAGGTGCCATTGGCTCCGCCAGTGCCCGTTGCCGACAAACCGGCCGAATCTTCGCCAGTCTTGCCCACCCCGAATTATCCACGAAGCGTCACACTCCCATTGTGCCGTCTTTCGCGTCAACGGAAAAGCGATAGCGAAAAACGGCCGAACGGGGGGTGGCGGAGTGGGTCGCCGACCGTTCACGAGACTGCCCGCGAGCGTCCGCACGAGCCGGTGCGCCACCGGTACGGGAGGGAAAGCGAAACAC
>DOEZ01000609.1 GCA_003532715.1 Planctomycetaceae bacterium | reverse complement strand
CCCGCCAACGCCATTCCGACCGCCGCCGAAAGACCTTGGCCCAGACAGCCGCTCGTCATGTCAACCCCGGGCGTCCGGATGTCCGGGTGGCCGTGCAGGTCGCTGCCGATCTGTCGCAACGTTTTGAGGTGTTCGAGCGGAAAGAAACCTCTGCGGGCCAGCGCGGCATAGAGTATCGGGGCGCAGTGTCCCTTCGAGAGAATGAAACGATCGCGGTCCGGCCAGTCGGGCCGCGCGGGATCGACCCGCAGCACATGGAAATAAAGACACGACAAGATATCCGCCATCGACATACAGCCGCCCGGATGACCCGAGTTGGCCATGGAAATCATCCGAAGCGCGTCGTAGCGCAACAACCGACTCCAGCGTGTCAGATCCTGTACGACTTCCAATGAGGGCATATCGATAACACTCATGGTGGCGGATACTCCTTGGTGGCATGGGGCCTCAACATCCAACGCACTCCCACGGTCGGCCGACTCGTTACCGAGCGACCAATCGCAAGGGGCGTCATGTGCGTGAAGCCGACTTCTTCCGTTCGATTACGCCTCGAGCGGCGTTGGCCACGTGCCAAGCGCTCAGTCCGAAATGTTTCAGCAACTCCTCGTAGCCGCCGCTCTCGCCAAACGTGTCGCGAAGGCCAATGCGCCGCATCGGTGTCGGCAGCGTTTCGCCCAGAGTTTCGGCGACCGCGCTGCCCAGTCCGTTGAGGATGTTGTGGTCCTCGGCCGTGACGACGGCACGTGTCTTGGCGGCCGATTCCAGCAGGGCCGTTTCGTCGAGCGGCTTGATCGTGTGCATGTCGAGCACGTCCGCCTCGATACCCTCGGCCGCCAGCTCGTCCGCGGCCAGGAGGGCCTGGCACACCATGTCGCCCACCGCGACGATCGTGACGTCCTTGCCTTCCCGAAGCCGGATTGCTCGGCCGATCTCGAAGTCGAAATCGGCCGGATAGATGGTCGGCATTCCGATTCGCGTCAGGCGGATATAGACCGGCCCGTCGATCTCGACGGCCGCGAGGACGGTTTTGCGCGTGCTCGGCCCGTCGCAGGGTTGCACGACGGTCATGTTTGGGATCGTTCGGACGATCCCCATGTCTTCGACGGCCTGATGCGTGACCCCGTCATCGTAGGCGGTCAGACCCGCGTGACTGACCGCGACGTTGACGTTCAGCTTCGGATAGGCGACGCTGGTGCGCAATTGCTCGCACGCCCGCATGCTGCCAAAGACGGCATAGGTGCTGACGAAGGCGATATTGCCGCAGGTAGCGGCGCCGGCGGCCGCGGCCATCATGTTTTGTTCCGCAACGCCGACGTTGAAGAAACGGTCGGGAAAAGCCTCCGCAAAACGATAGGTCTGCGTGCTCTTTGAAATATCGGCTTCAAAGACCACGACGCGCGGATCGACTCGTCCCAATTCGACCAGGGCCTGTCCGTAGGCATTTCGCGTCGGAATTCTTTCGACGCCCGCGAATCGATCGGCAATCATACTTCCAACTCCCTGAGAGCCGATTCGAGTTGTTTGTCGGACGGGGCTCTCCCGTGCCAATCCAATTGGTCTTCCATGAAGGAGACTCCCTTGCCCTTCACGGTTTTCGCGATGATCACGGTCGGACCTTGTTCGTGGGCGGCCGCTTGAGCATACGCTTCGAGAATTGCCTCGAAGTCGTGGCCGTCGATGCGAATGGCATTCCAACCGAAACTGCGCCATTTGTCGTCGAGCGGTTCCAGCGGCATGATCTCATCATTCGTGCCGTCGAGCTGCAACTGGTTGTAGTCGATGATTGCGAGCAAATTGTTTGTCTTGTATTTGGCCGCGCACATCGCGGCCTCCCACACCTGGCCTTCGTCGAGTTCGCCACATCCCAACATGACAAAAACGCGGTACGGCCGCGCCGAAAGCTTGCCCATCAGGGCCATGCCGAGCCCGATGGATAGCCCTTGGCCGAGGGAGCCCGTCGTCGTGTCCAGCCCGGGCGTGCGCTTCATGTCGGGATGCCCCTGCAAAATGCTGCCGAGCTTGCGGAGCGTGTCGAGATGGGCGCGATCGAAATAGCCAAGCCGCGCGAGCGTCGCATAGAGGATCGGACAGCCGTGGCCCTTCGACAGAACGAATCGGTCTCGATCGGGCCAGTCGGGTTCGCCGGGCCGAATGTTCATGACCCGGAAATAGAGCGACACGATCAGGTCGGCCGCCGACAGCGATCCGCCCGGATGCCCTCCCCCCGCGAGGTGAATCATCTTCAGCGCGTCGATTCTCAGTTGGCGGGCGATCTCGCGCAACGAGTCGACGTCGGTGTTTCGTGCTATGTGTTCCATGAACGACTAGTTTCCTCGCGGCGAGCAGGACGTAACCGACACAAACTTCAGGACGGTTCTTCCCTGGTTGACCCAGCGGTGGGGTCGGAGCGAATCGAAGGTAATGGAGTCGTTCTTCTTGAGTTCGTAGAACCGGTCGTCGATTTCGAGGACCACTCGTCCTTGCAGGACCAAGGCGCATTCCGTGCCCGGGTGCGAGTCTTGCTCGAGCCCGCTCGATGAACCGGGTTGCGCTTCGATCATCGTGAATTCGATCGTCGCCTCGTTCGGATCGGAAATGAACTCGTGCCGGACGCCCTGTTCGCGGCTATCGAGCATGTAGCGATTGTGGGCGGATCGTACTTCCGGCTCCGTGTCCTCTGAAAGAAAGAAGTAGAAGATCGGCACGTCCAGCGCGTGCGCAATCTTGCGCAAAGTCGTGAGCGAAGGATCGGCTTGATCGTTTTCGACTTGGGAAATCAAACCGCCGGTAACGTCGACCTGCCGGGCGAGTTGCACAATGCTCAATCCTCGCTGTAATCGAAGCTGCCGCAACCGCGCGCCGACGCTCGTTGGAGCGTGACGACGCGATTCAGCCCTCTTGGGTGTCTTCATTGCCAGACTCCATTACGTTGACGTGTGTCGAGTGTGTCGGCCTCGAAGTCCGACTCGTGCCGCTCGCTTCTTTTGACATTCCATAACGCCGGCCGCGTTTCGCATCCTCTCCATTGCGCCCAACCATTCCCGCCGGGTCTAGCCGTCCGCGGAGATGCCTGCTTCAGCCTGTCTTTTCATATCGGGATTGCGATCGAAAACCCATCCGGCGGGAGAAATGATCCATAACGCTTCGAGCGGGGTTTTGTTCGGATTCTTGATCGAGTGGAAGGTCCCCATAGGAAAGAACACGGCGTCTTTCGGACCAATGGGGATCTCTTTGTGGTCGTCGTCGGCAATCACCACGCCGTTGCCCGTCAGACAGAAGAATATCTCCTCCTGGTCGTCGTGCTTATGGCCGGGCTCGCACGTTCCGCCGGGTTCGACGACGACCATTCCGAAAGTGAGATGTTCGGATCCAACGGTCGTCGGATCGACCATCTTGAAGTTGACGCGTTGCGAAAGAACGATCGGCTCGCAGTCGTTCGGATTGACCTTGATTGCGTGACGGCGCGTCATGGACGTCTCCAATAACGGAGGTGAAATCGGACTCGGGAGCGCCATCGGGAATCCCCGTGGCCACCAGTACCATTAAAAAAATATAACCGAACTAAATCGCCGATGCAATAACGACATTGAAAGAATTTAATCCTATTTCTCGATCCGGTCACCTAAGGCCCGGTCCGCTTCGCATCTCCAGGCCAAGCCGTCGATTCCGCCATGACAGGCCCCGACGGAGATGCCACCCATAGGCCATGCAGTACCACCCTTCATATGCAGAAGCGATGCCGTTTTGAAATCGTGACGGTGTTCAGCGTTGTGAAAGCGACGCAGGCAATCGCTTGCCACCTTCCCGTGGGTGGGTTAAATGAGCCAGAGGGTTGAATGCGTCCTCGACAACGCCAAGGACGGATGACACGGCTCACGGCTTGTACGACGAAACAATGGTACTGTTATCGTGATGTTGGACGTTGCTCACGCGTTTGGTTGTGACCGTTTTTCGGGGGCCAGCCGCAATCCCGTGTCCCACCTTGCCACTTTCTCGTTCTCGGCGGCCGACCGATTGTACGGTAGCGTCTCGGTCCGCTTCGTCGAAATTCCCAGAGGAGCTTTGACTCATGTTGCTCGACACGGCTAATAGCACTCGAAACCTACGGGGGCTTTTCCGAGGTTTGCGGGCTTGGCCCGCCTGCGTCATTCTGGTCTTGGCGTTGGCCTATTCGGCACGGATCGTCTGGGCGAACGACCTGTCCGACTTGGCCAAGGCCCAGGAGGGGCGAAGCATGCGTTCGACTTCGACGGCCGTCGACGCTCAGGGGAACTACCTCAGCAGCAACCGAGACTGCTTTCGGGTCATGCCCGGAGAGACCAAGGTCGTTCTCGACGCGAAGGGGCCGGGTGTCGTGACCCACATGTGGTTCACGTTCTTGAGTCCGTCGCCGGAGACTTGGGCCCCGAAGGGCTCGGCCAACCACCAGGAGATGCTGCTGCGAATCTACTATGACGGCAGCGACCGACCGGGCGTCGAGTCGCCGTTGGGCGATTTCTTCGCGAACTGTTTCGGCCGTCGCAGCGAGGTGATCAGCGTCCCGGTCGTGGTCGAGGACGGGGATTCGTACAACTGCTTCTGGCAAATGCCGTTCCAGAAGTCGATCCGCATCGAGGTGGTCAATCAGAGCAAGGACAAGAATATCAACTTGCTCTATTACAACATTGACTGGATCAAGAGGGATTCGCTGCCAAAAGACACACCTTATTTCTACGCCCAGTACCGCCAGGAATATCCGGTCAAGCAGGGCCAGGATTACGTCATTCTCGACACCAAGGGGAAAGGCCACTACGTCGGCACCGTGCTGGCTGTCCGAACGCGCAGCCCGTCGTGGTTCGGCGAGGGCGACGAGAAGATCTACGTCGACGGCGAGGAGAAGCCGTCGATTTGGGGAACGGGCACCGAGGACTATTTTCTATCGGCCTGGGGGCTGAAGACGACCAGCACGCCCTACTTCGGAACGGTCTACTTCGATCAGTGGGGCATCATCGGCGGCCATACCAGTGCGTACCGTTGGCACATCCACGACCCGATCGTATTCAATGAATCGCTCAAAGTGACCATGGAACACTGGGGCTGGCTTCCGGTCGACGAAAACCCAAACCAGAAGTGCATTAACTGGAACGAGCGCGAGGACGATTATTCGAGCGTGGCGTTCTGGTACCAAACCGGCACGCCGACCTTCGAGGCCCGGGCTTCCGAGGCCGCGCAGCGGGCCCTGCCGAGTCTCGATATCAACTTCCCAATGGGTCGGATGGCTCCCCAGCTCAGCCATGGGGTCGGCGAGAGCCGAGACCAGAGAAATCTGGGCTTCTACCCCGACGGACAGGTCTTCTACCAACCGGGCCAGGGCACCGGCGCTTGGATCGAGCTTCCCTTCACGGTCACGGAGAAGGAGCCGCGGCGTCTGGTGCTGAGCGTCACGCAGGCGCCCGACTACGGTACGTATCAGGCGTACCTCAACGGCGTGAAAGTCGGACGCCCCTTCGACTTGTATCGCAAGGACGTCCGCGACTGGGAGTGGCACTTGCTGGACTTCTGGCCGGAGCCCGGCGACTACACGCTTCGGCTCGAGTGCGTCGGGAAGAACCACTTGTCGACGGGCTACTCGCTCGGCGTAGAGGCCGTGCGACTCCGCGAGCGGCGCCCCTGCGTGAAGGAGTGGGGATTCGAGAAGTCTCTCGATTGGCGAGAGAAGCCCGGCCTGCACTGGGAAGGCTCGACAAGGAGTCAGCTCTAGTGCTTTGACTACATAAGAACTTTGGGTTGGCAGGTCACTAACGTCCTCTGCACAGCTTGAAATAGCGGTACTTGGACATTCGACAAGCCATGAGGGCGGCACCTCGTTCCTCGAAAAGTAGTACCAGTACTACGTTTTCAGAGGCTTATGGGCCGCGCCGCCGACGGTCGGCAGGTATCCTAAGCCCAGGATTCGGCAGGGTTTAAGTGAAGTGGAGGATAACGGACTTGAACCGATGACCTTCTGGCTGCCAGCCAGACGCTCTCCCAACTGAGCTAATCCCCCGGTTATTGGTCTGCCCGACGGGTGGGCCAGTTACGGCCGCGAAACAGTTACTTTACCACCCTCGCGAAATCTCGTCAAGGAGCCCGACGCGTCGAAAAGCGTCGAGGATCAGGGCTCCCGGGCCAGCACGGGGCTGCCCGGTCTACACCTCCTCGGCGACGACCGGGTTGGTGAGGACCCCGAGGCCCTCGATCTCGACCGCGACCGTGTCGCCCGGCTTCAGAAAGACGGGCGGTTTTCGAGCGAAGCCGACCCCGGCGGGGGTGCCGGTGAAGATCAGGTCCCCCGGACTGAGCGTACAGACGGCCGAGACGTATTCGATCAGAAAGTCAATTGGATAGAGCAGTTGATTCGTGTTCGAATGCTGCATGGTCTGACCGTTCAGGCGGAGTTGAATTTCGAGATTCGCCGGGTTGGGAACCTCGTCGGCCGTCGTCAACGCCGGTCCGAAGGGAGCAAAGCTGTCGAACGACTTGCCCAGCAGCCATTGGCCGCCCGGCTTGCCTTTCTGCCAATCGCGAGCCGACACGTCGTTGCCGCAGGCGTAGGCGGCCACGTGCGCGAGGGCCTGATTTCGCCGGATGCGGCGTCCCCCACGACCAATGACCACCACCAGTTCGGCCTCGTAGTCCACCTCTTGGCTCAGCCGCGGCAAGACGATCGGATCGCCGTCGGCGCGAACGGTGGTGGGAAACTTGGCGAAGAAGACGGGCTCTTCGGGAGGCGATTTGCCGCCTTCCTTCGCGTGGTCGGCGTAGTTCAGCCCGACGCAAATGACCTTTTCCGGCCTGGGAATCGGGGGCAAGAGGCGAACAGCCTCGCGAGGGATCGCCCTGTCGGAATCGACCGCGACTTCGGCGCGCGGCTTCAACTCGTCCCAGGAAGCCAGGAGTTCGATCATGTCGCGCGGAATGCGTTCGTCCACGTGATTCAGATCGACGAGACCGCGAGGCACCATCGCGGCGACGCGCGGGCCTTGATCGGTCTGATAGGTTACCAGTTTCATTCTTCGTGCTCCAGAAATCGGACTCGCCTGGCGGGCCGGCGGCAGCGTGTACGCAGAACAACATAGCCGATCGGCCGAGTCGCCACAATTGGCCGCCGCCGGAGATGGTCCGCCCGGTATTCGGACAACCGCCGCGAACGCCGGCCGCCACGTCGGGGCGACACGGGAGAGCCGGGGAGGACGCGCCCGACTTATCGGATATACGGACTTTGCGGCAAAGGGGGCAGCTCGCCCGGCGCGGTGCCGGCAAACTGAGGGGTGCGAACCGGGTGTATCGGCCTGTTTTCTCAAAGGGTTTTTTGACCGAAAGGCTTGCGCAACCTAGGGTTTAAGAGAGGCTGCGTCGCAATCTCTTGTTCGTCGCTGATATTCGTTGCGTTGGGCGGGTGCGCTGTCGCAACGACCCACAACAAGGGCCCTGGGGCGGGTTGATTTGAGGAATTCATGCCAGATACGCAAGGTCACGACATGCCGGGGGATTCGGTCATGCCGCTAACCACGAGCGCAATGCCGGCCCTGCCGGAGACCTGGACATCGCAACTCGACGCGATTCTGGAAGAGCTGCAGGAACTGACCCAGTCGGTTCCCGTCGCGCCGATTGTCGATCGCGAGATCGACAATCGACTCATCCAGGTGCGTCTGGGCATTGCATCGAGCTTGTTCACCGCGCTGCGCTACAAGCACGCGACCACGGCGGCGCATTCGCTGCGAATCGCCTTGGGCTGTTCGGCGTGGTGCGTCCAGCTTGGCATTGATTCCGAGGATCGCGACAAGATCGAGATCGCGGCGCTGTTGCACGACTTGGGTACGATCGGCATCCCGGATCGGATTCTGCAGAAGCCGGGTCTTCTCGACGTGGACGAGGCGACGGTCATCGAGCGTTCGCGCCACATGAGCGTCGAGATCATGCGGTCGTGTTGCGCGGAGCCGGACATTCTCTCGATTGTCGAGAACGTTCCGGCGAGGTACGACGGCACCCGTTCGGGCTATCACGTGGTGGGCGACGAAATCCCGTTCGGGGCCCGAATGATCGCCATTGTCGAGTCGTTCGATTCCATGACGAACGAGCAGGTCTTTCGGCCCGCCATGTCGTGCGAAGCCGCCATGAACGAGTTGTTCGCGTGCGCTGGCAGTCAATTCGATCCGGATTTGGTCAACCGGTTCGCCGACTTCTGTTGCCGCGATCAGGTCGTCGCGAGGCAGGAGACGAGTCGCCGTTGGCTGCAGACGCTCGACCCGCGAGCCATTGAACGCTATTGGCGTCTCCATCACTCGCCGGTGCCCAGCGGCCAGTTGGATCGGAAGCGGATATTCGAGACGCGGTTGCTGGACAACATGTACGACGCGGTCATCTTCGTCGACTCCCAGATGACGATCCAGCTTTGGAATTCGGGTTCCGAGCGGATGACCGGTATCTTGAGCAAGACCTTGTGCCACCAGCAATGGCAGCCGGAATTGCTCAATTTGCGCGACGAGAAGGGCAACGTGATCGAACCAGACGATTGTCCCGTCCTGTGTTCGATGCGATCGGGAGTTCAGTCGCTGCGCCGATTGGTGATTTGGGGACGCAACGGGCGTCCGATCTCGGTCGATACGCACGTGATTCCGGTTATGGACGAGGCGGGCAAGACGCTCGGCGCCGTCCTGGTGCTACACGATGCGTCGTCGGAAATCTCGCTCGAGCGCCGCTGCCAAAGCCTGCACGACGAGGCCATCACCGATCCGCTCACTCGCGTCGCGAATCGGGCCGAGTTCGATCGGGTGCATGACATGTTCGTCAAGGCGCACTCGCAGCGCCGGCTGCCTTGCAGTCTGATCATTTGCGACCTCGATCGGTTCAAGCAGGTGAACGACGTGTACGGCCACCAGGCGGGCGACGACGTGATCCAGACGTTGGCGAGCCTGTTGAAGGACTCGTGCCGGTCGGGCGACCTCGTGGCGCGTTACGGCGGCGAGGAATTCGTCATGCTCTACACCGATTGCGACAACGCCACCGCGGCGCGGCGAACCGAGGAGGTTCGGTTCGCGATGTCACGAATTCCGCACCGGAGGATGGGTGGACGCGGCGTGACCGCGAGCTTCGGCGTCACCGAAATTCAGCCCGGCGACACGCCCGAAACCATGCTGCGGCGAGCCGACCGCGCGCTGCTGATGGCCAAATCGCGCGGGCGAAACATGGTGGTCCAGTTGGGAACCGGATCGGCGGCGGGCACGAGATCGCTGGAGGGCGAGATTCCGATGGCCCTCTCGCACGTCGGACAGGACGGAACGCGGATTGAGCACGACCTGTTCACGTCGGTTCCACTTGCCGTGGCCGTCGAAAAATTGCGCGGGTTCATCGCCGACCACCGCGCCCGCATCCTCGAAGCCGACCGCAATCGTCTGCGTCTGCAAATCGAGCACACGGCGACGGGCCCTCGGCGTCGGCGCGGCGACCGCGTCATGAGCTTCATCATGGAACTCGAACTAGACGAGGGCTTGACCGACGACGCCCTCGACGGCGCCGAACCGGCGACGGTTCCGGCCGGCCGGATGGTCTCGGGAACGCGCATCCGCGCGACCATCTCGCCGTTCAGCAAACGCGACCGACGCGCGGACGATGTTTTGCGACGCTCGCGAGAAGTGCTGCTGAGCCTACGCTCGTACTTGATGGCCGTCCATGAACAATCAGATCCGTTCGAAGAAGACGGCATCCTCGCGGAGGACGATGTTACTCCACGGGAAGTCGATCTAAGTCAATTCCAAGCCTTGCGGCCGAGGTCGATGACACGGTGGCTGCGGCAAGTCTTCCTTCGACGTCACGGGGACACAAACCGCTGACGCCCCACCCGGTTCAAGGTTCGCATCGCCCCACGCCACGAAGCGATCAATGGATCGGCTTCATTCTCTCCCATCGCCTCGCCGCTGGCCGAAGAGCCACCCGAGCAACTCGGGGTCGTCGAACGCCGACGACCATGAATCGTGGCCCACGCCTGGATACTCCGTGTACCTCGGCGTTCCACCCGCCTTCCGCATGGCTGCGACCATGTCGCGCGAGCGAGCGACGGGAACGACCGGGTCGGCTTTGCCGTGGAACGCCCAGACCGGAAGCCGGGCAAACCGTTCGGCACGACTTTCGTCGCCGCCCCCGCAGATCGGCACGGCCGCCGCGAATCGCTCGGGATGACGCGAGATCAGGTCCCAGGTTCCGAACCCGCCCATCGAAAGCCCCATGATGTAGACCCGATCCGGGTCGATCGGATGGTCCTTTTTTAATTGTTCGATCAGATCGAGGACCAGCCGGGCCGGCTCGGCCGGTTCCTCGGAAAGCGTGTGGCTCTTTTCGCCCCGACGCCAACGCACCCAGAAGTCATCCGCCGGGCATTGAGGCGCCAGGACGAAAGCGCCGTATTGCCATGCCGCGTGCTCCATCATCGGTTTGCCGTGAACCAGTTGCGCCTCATTGTCGTCGCCGCGTTCGCCCATCCCGTGCAGAAACACCAGTAGCGGACGTTTGCGAGACTCGCCCGGGCGACTGTCGAAGAGCCGATAGGGAAGCGATCGTCCCTTCTCGTCGCGGTACACCGCCTTGTGGCAACTCGACCGACCGAGATTGAGATGGATGGGNNGTTCAGGACCTCGCGGGGGTAACGCCACACGTCGCCCTCGGCCTCGCTCGCATCGGCGATTCGGACGACGCTCCGTTCGACCGCCATGGCCACCGCCTCGGGCATGTCGAGAACGCGGCGCGCGTTCAGGAAGATCGGGCCTTGCCGCTGATCCTTCGGCAAATCCTCGACGTCGAGCATGCCGATGTCGGGCTCGAACAAGGAGGCAAACAAGGCGACGCCCGCCATCGTGCCCTTCGACGAAAGAACCATCGGCTTGCCGGCCGCTTCGGGCAGAGTGCGAGCCGCCTGAATCGCGCGGCGCGCATCCCACACCCGCATGCCGTCGACCGTTTGGCCCAAAAGCATAAAACGTCGCCGAATGTGGGTGTCGGCATTCTTCCGATCGTTCCATCGCGACGGTCCGATGCCACGCGGGACGACGACCACATGGAGCCCATCGATCTGCTTCACCTTCTCTTGAAAAAGCGACAGCCGCGCCGGATCGGGTCGGACCGGCGTTTCAGCGGCGAACTCTTTTTGGAAACCACCGGCCCGCATCATGGCCAAAAACTCGCGCCAATCGGCTTCGTCGCGGACGCTGACATAGACCGCGTCGGTCTCCGCCGACTCCGCCGCGCCGTAACAGTACATCCGCAACCTCACGCCTTCCTGGCTCGTATAATCGTAGGCTCGCAACCGTAACCCGCCGATGTCGGCCGAAAAGACCTCCTTCACGTCCAGCGGAGGCGGCTCCGCGGGCCAGCCGACAAAGCATTTCTCGAGGAGTCCCTTCCGCCATCCGTCGCGCATCGCGGCCCACTCCTCGCGCGACGCGGGCACGCGCGGCGCCGGCGCGGCCGGAACGAACGTCTCGTCGATCCGCGTATTGAGTTCGTCCTTCGGCAGCTCGTCGAATACCTTGAGTTCCCCGGGCGTGAAGAACTTCACGGCCGCCGTCTCGATGACCGACTCGTCCCCCTTCAAATGCTTGTTGAACCATGCCAGTACCGGAAGCTGAAGCATTTGCGTGTCCTTATGGTCGCCGGGCGTAACGACCAGGCCCAGGTTGTCGCGAGCGCCGAGCAGCGAGTAGATCCGCGCGATCTTCTCGTGAACGCGCATCACACCGTCCAATGGAAAGATCCGGTCCTGGTCCGAATTGCACAGCAACAATGGCCGGGGCGCGGCCAGGGCCGCCACGAGCGGAAAGTCCCAACGATATCGGTTGACCATGAAGTTGCAGTCGCAATGCGACGAGATGCGGCCGTCGACGATGTGGTTTTCGAGATCGGTGATCCCGGCCACCGGCGCGGCCGCCTTGATGCGGTCGTCAATCGCCGTGATCCACCAACTGTAGATCCCCCCGCCGCTGCGGCCTGTCACGCCGATGCGATTGGCATCGACCTCGTCGCGGGTTTCTAGATAGTCCAGCGCGCGGACGCAGTTCCACGCCTCAACACCGGCCGGCGTGTAGCCCCGATTGGGCCACCACCACCGGCCTTGGCGGTAGGTGCCGTGGTGCGAACCCTCGATCTCGCCCAACTGAAGCGTGTCGATCGTCAGGCACACGTAACCGTTTCGGGCGAACCAACAACCATGATGGTGGTAGCTCACCTTGTTGCCGTAGCTAACACCCTTCTCCTTGCACGCGCCGTGCCCGCACAGATAGAGAATTGTCGGCGCCGGCTTGTCGAGCTGCTTGGGAAGATAAAGGTTGGCGGTGACATAGAGCCCGGGCCGCGACTGAAAATGCAGTTTCTCGACCACGAAGTCGTCTCGTTCGATCCGGCCCGTCACGGTCGCTTTCAGGTCGGTTCGCTCGGGCAAGGGATCGAGCCCGAGCATTTCGAGCAACTCGGCGCGGTAGGCGTCGCGTCGCGTCTTCCAGTCCTCGGCCGAGGCGATGTCGGCCAGACACCGATCGCGAAGCCTGGCCGTTTCGAGCCGGAAATACTCGGTGAGCATCCGGTCGCCGCGAGCCGTCTCCGACTCGGCCGCCCAAGAAGGCATGTGCCAAGTCGAGAGAATCACCACAAAAACAACGATCTTCACCGCCACTCGACAAATCATGATCGCCTCGGATATTGGACAGGACTGCGGGTTATCCGGCACAGAACCCCTATGCTTCTCATTGTACCCGAACGCGAACCGCATGGGGAATCCAAGCACGGCACGAAATGTCTTCCTTTTTCCATCTTTCCCCCTTTTCCCCATTTCTGATCTGACTTCTGGTTTTCGGCCATGCGGCCGGCCCTCTCTCCGCGCGACCGTTGCCGCTTCCCCAGTTTCGGTGATCTTGCCAACCTGTCCGAGATTGCATAAGCTACCCGCTTGGAATGTCGCCGGGCGGCCCTGTCGCCGGCGGCCTATCATGGAAGATACGAGCCTGATGATACGGACATTGTCATGAAGACATGGTCGGATGATAACGTCTGCTCGCGCGACGAGCAGTGTCGCGGGGTGAGTCCGTCGCACGAAACGGATCCGCTGGTTGCACAACACCTGATCGGACCGGCGCGCCGCGCGATCGCCGGCACGCGCCAGTGGCTTCTGGCGCGACAACATGCCGACGGCCATTGGGTCGGCGAACTCGAAGGCGACACGATACTCGAAAGCGAGTATATTCTGCTGTTGGCCTATCTGGGCGAAGAAAACTCCGAACGGGCCCGACGCTGCGCGCAATACCTCATCGAAAAACAACTGCCCGGCGGCGGCTGGGCCATGTACACGGGCGGCAAGGTCGAAATCAGCGGCAGCGTGAAGGCGTATTTCGCCTTGAAGCTCACCGGACACGACCCGAGCGCCGAATACATGCAGCGGGCGCGTCGGGCGATTCTCGCCCACGGCGGCGCGGACGCGGTCAACAGTTACACACGTTACTACCTGGCCTTGCTGGGCCAGATTTCCTACGAGCACTGCCCCGCCGTTCCGCCCGAGGTAATGCTCGCGCCCAAGTGGTTCCCAGCGAACCTCTACGCCGTCAGCTCCTGGTCGCGAACGATCATCGTTCCGCTGTCGATCATGTCGGCCCATCGTCCGGTCCGCTCGTTGGACGACTCGCGGGGGATTCGCGAGTTGTTCTTCCGCGAGCCCGAGGACTGGCCGGCGCTTCGTTGTCCCGACTTGCCCGGCGGCACCGGGCTTTTCAGTTGGGACCGCCTGTTCCGGACGATCGACCGGACGCTGAAATGGTGCCAGCGGCACCGCGTCACGCCTCTTCGCCGCCGCGCGATTCGCAAGGCCGAGGCGTGGATGCTCGCCCGGTTCAAGAACAGCGACGGGCTCGGCGCGATTTTTCCGCCGATCGTGTGGAGCATCGTGGCGCTGCGGTGCCTGGGCTACGCCGACGACAGTCCCGAAATGGTCGAATGCCGCCGCCAGCTCGATGATTTGATCGTCGAAGACGAGGATTCCGATTCGATTCGGCTTCAGCCGTGCAAGTCGCCCGTCTGGGACACGGCCATCACGCTTCGCACGCTGTCGGCCGCCGGGGTGAGCCGAAACGATCCGGCCATCGAGCGCGGAATCGAATGGCTGTTGGACAAACAGATCCTCGCGCCCGGCGATTGGTCGGAAACGGTCAAGGCCGAGCCGGGTGGCTGGGCCTTCGAATACAACAACGACTTCTATCCCGACAACGACGACACGGCCATGGCCGTGATGGCCCTTCGGAGCCAGTTCGGCGACGATGCGAGCGAATCGGCCGGGCTGCCGCCGGCGATGCACGTCACGCGGCAAGAACCGCTGGCCGAATCGGCCGAGACGGCCGTCGCGAGGCTCGACCGCTCGACCGTCGCGATCGAGCGCGGGTTGCAGTGGATGCTGGCCATGCAGAACCGCGACGGGGGGTGGGGCGCGTTCGATCGGAACAACAACCGGCAATTCCTGTGTCACGTCCCGTTCGCCGACCACAACGCCATGATCGACCCGAGCACGCCCGACCTGACCGGCCATGTGCTCAGCGCGCTGGGCGAGTTGGGCCTTCGAGTGGGCGATCCGGCTGTCGATCGAGCGGTCGCCTACCTCCGCCGCACCCAGGAGGCCAACGGAAGTTGGTTCGGCCGCTGGGGCGTCAGCTACATCTACGGTACGGGCGAGGCGCTCGGCGGACTGGCGGCTGTCGGCGTTCCCGCGAGCGATCCGATGATGACGCGGGGAGCCAACTGGCTCGTGTGCGTCCAACAATCCGACGGCGGTTGGGGCGAATCGGCCGACAGTTACGAAAAGGACGGAACGCCGGGCGAAGGACCGGCGACCGCCTCGCAGACTGCCTGGGCCGTCCTGGGACTGCTGGCCGCCGGCATGGAAAGCCACGAGGCGGTCACGCGCGGCATTCAGTTCCTCGTCGAGCGGCAGACGCTCGACGGCGACTGGGAAGAACCCGAATTCACCGGAACGGGCTTCCCCAAGGTGTTCTATCTCCGTTACCACTACTACCGGATCTACTTCCCGCTCTTGGCCTTGTCGCATTGGGCCGTAACAACGTCGGCCGAATTGGCCAAGACGCCGCGCCCGACGCTGCGGGTCTTTGACGATCGGGAGGATTCGGCTTCGTGCAACCTGGGGCACGGTTGGACGCGCCGAGAACCCGCTTGACCCGTTCCTGTTGCGGAAGGTGGCGCAACAGGAAGGG
>DOEZ01000251.1 GCA_003532715.1 Planctomycetaceae bacterium | reverse complement strand
TTGTGACAGCCGAGGGCGGCTATCCCACATGGACACTTGTGACAGCCGAGGGCGGCTATCCTCCATGGATGACGGCCAACGACTCTATTATAATCGCGGCGGGTGAAAAGCTCAAAGGGCGATTGTTCGGTTGATCAAAATACAAGACTGCCCTTGACAAATTTGGCGACGCCGTTCTTTTTCGCGATGTGCGTTCCGGTCAGGGCAGCAGGCCGACTAGGATGTCATAGCCCGCGTGGGTGCCCGCGGCAATGCCGAAACCGCGAATAAGGAACAGCAGGCAGAAGAAGACGCCGGCAACGAAGCGAAACAGAAAGGGTTGCAGCAGGAATGCTTCGCCGTGGGGCCCCACATGGTGAGCGACGGCAAACAGAAGGCTGCTCAACGCCACCGCGTAGATGGTGCCCATCTTCCTTGTCATTCCGACGCGGCAAAGTAGAACGATCAGCGCTGAGAGCAGGATCAGGCGAAAAAGCAATTCCTCGTAAATACCGGCCCCGAGAAACATAATCAGGTTGCCCAGACGTTCCGAAATCGCCGGACTCGCGCCGGCTTGTTCGACGGCCAACAGAGTCTCGGACCCGCCGGTGGCCAAAAGGCCGCGAAGAAACGCGGATTGCACTTCGAGAATCGCGCGGAGGCAAATCGCCAACACGAGTGACTCGATTGCCATGCGACCCAGCACGCGCCGCGAAACGCGCCACGGCCGTCGTGTCGTGTAGTGCCAACCCAGAAGAATACACACGGTCAGCACGGGCAGAAGGAAATATTCGCCAAAACCGATCCAATCCAACAAGGTTCGCAGCCAGACGTCGACGCCGTTGCGCGCCGAGGCCCCAACCGGTAGCAGAACCCCCACTTCGTAGACCAGCAGCAGCGGCGCGATGAAGACCAGACTCGCCAGCGGCTGCCGCGAGATTTCCCAGTAGCTCTCAGGCGACGAAAGCTCCGGCGACCCGATCGTGTCGTCAAATACGGCTGGCTCTGCTTCGCTCATCGAGTCGTCGGGCGGCTTGTAGCGGGTCAGGTTTGGTGAAAGGCAACCCCCAAGGGAGGTGCGGACTACCCCATTGTCATCTTCGACGCGACCACCAATCCACCTTGAACGCCGATCAACCTAATCGACACACACCGTAGGGTCGAACCCGGCACTTGCAGGGTGGGTCAACTCGTAGGGTGGGTCGAGCTCCGCGAGCCCCACCAATTTCACCCATCTCGCGAATCGCCACGGCTTGGGGGGATGCCCACACGATTGGCACAAGAAGAGAATCAGCTAAAATAGTCCACCATGAGCCAAATCCTTCAAGACGTTTATCGCCGCCTGTTCGACGCCTACGGGCCCCAGCATTGGTGGCCGGGGGAGTCACCGTTCGAGGTGATGGTCGGCGCGGTACTCGTTCAGAACACGAGTTGGAAGAACGTCGAAAAGGCGATCGACAATCTCCGCGAGCGTGACCTGCTCGCCCCCCGGGCGTTGTTCGACGTGCCGGTCGAGGAGCTTTCCGAGCTGATCCGCCCGGCCGGCTATTATCGCATGAAGGCCAAGCGGCTGCACAACCTGCTACGGATGGTCGTCGAGACATACGACGGAGACCTGGACGCCATGTTTGCCGTGAACGTTCACACGCTCCGCGAGGAATTGCTCGGCGTCAACGGCGTCGGGCCCGAAACGGCCGACTCGATTTTGCTCTACGCGGGCAATCTGCCGGTTTTTGTCATCGACACCTACACCCATCGCGTCCTGGCCCGGCACGGTTGGATCGAATACGAAATCGACTACCACGGGCTGCAAGAACATTTCGAGTCGAACCTCGAACAGGACGTCGCGCTGTATAATGAGTTTCACGCGCTGCTGGTCCGGGTCGGCCATAAGCACTGCCGCAAAACGCCCAAATGCGAAGGCTGCCCCCTGGCCGACCTGCTGCCCGAGAGCGGAATCGTCATGCCCGAGTGGTAACGGTACGATTCGGAAAAAGGGGAAAGCGGGGAGAGGGAAAAGAGTTTGACGGGGATGATTGTCACCGTGCGAACAACGAATGCAAGTTTTCCCCTTTCCCCCTTTCCCATCTTTCCGATCGTCAGAGACGGACCCTGACGGTTAAGCAAGTGTAGAGGAACAACATCCGCGTCCATCCGCGTTCATCCGCGGTTCCAAATAATCGTTCACCCACCGAGTCGCGCCCATGTCGCTCTTCGAACCGGCCGAACAGGCCAATCGCGCCAAGGCCATGCCGCTGGCCGCGCGGATGCGCCCGGCGAGTCTCGCCGAATTCGTCGGCCAGGAGCATTTTCTGGGCGAGGGCAAGCTGCTCCGTCGGCTGCTGGCGGCCGATCGGCTCGGTTCGGTCATTTTCTACGGGCCGCCCGGCACGGGCAAAACGACCCTAGCCCGGCTGCTGGCGGTCGAAAGCCGAAGCCACTTCTGCCAACTCAGCGCCGTGACGAGCAACGTCAAGGAGCTGCGCGAGGTGTTGGTCGAGGCGCGCGACCGGCTTTCGGCCGAATCGCGCAAGACGCTTCTGTTCATCGACGAGATCCACCGTTTCAACAAGGCGCAGCAGGACGTTCTGTTGCCTGACGTCGAGGACGGCGTCGTGGTCTTGGTCGGCGCGACGACCGAAAATCCGTTCTTCACGATCAACAGCGCGTTGGTGAGCCGTTCGCGAGTGTTCCAGTTTCAGCCGCTTTCGGCCGAGCACGTCAAGACGCTCGTTCGTCGTGCGTTGGCCGACGAGAGCCGTGGGCTGGGCCGGTACGAAGTGCGGATGCACGAAGACGCGATTGAGTTTCTGGCCGAGGTGAGCGACGGCGACGCTCGGCGCGCCTTGTCGGCCCTGGAAGTGGGCGTTTTGTCTAGCGGCGCGCGGCCGATCGAGTACACCCGGGCGTTGGCCGAGGAATCGGTGCAGCGCAAGGCGGTGCAATACGACCGGCAGGGCGACACGCACTACGACGCGATCAGCGCGTTGATCAAGAGCGTTCGCGGCAGCGACCCCGACGCGGCCCTCTATTGGCTGGCCCGGATGCTGGAAGGGGGCGAGGACGTGCGGTTCTTGGCGCGTCGGATGGTGATTCTGGCGAGCGAGGACGTGGGCAACGCCGATCCGGGGGCGTTGCGGCTGGCCGTCGCGGCGGCCCAGGCGTGCGAGATCGTGGGCCTGCCCGAGTGCCAATTGACGCTGGCGCAATTGGTCACGTATCTCGCGTGCGCGCCGAAGTCGAACGCGGTGACGATCGGCATCGGCGAGGCGCGCCACGACGTGTGCGAGGGACGCATCCTGCCCGTGCCGGTCCATCTGCGCGACAAGCACTACGGCGGGGCGAAGCGGTTGGGCCACGGCGAGGGCTACCAGTACGCCCACGACCATCCCGACGGAATCGCCGCGCAGGACTATCTTGGCGTCGAGCGCGAGTACTATCGTCCAACCGACCGAGGCTTTGAGCAGGAGTTGTCCCGCCGGCTGGAAACCATCCGCGCCCGGTTGCGAGAAGGCCGCGGGAAGTGATTTCTATTCTCTCACAAAGACACAAAGCCACAAAGGTCTGATTGCCAGCCTCTTTGTGGCTTTGTGCCTTTGTGAGAGTCAAAAAGAACCAGTCGAGCGGCGTTACTCGACACTTCCGTTGATAGTTCGACAGATTCCGTCCTTCATCACGGACTCGCCGAAGTTGAGCAAATAGCCCAGCTTCATTCCTGTCAGCTTCAGGTAGGTGAGGACCTGCTTCTTATGGGCGTTGGTCGTGGACTCAATGGACTTCAGTTCGACGATGACCTTGTTCTCGACAACCAAATCCGCTCGGAAGCCCTCGTCGAAGCGGAGACCGTTGAACTCGATGGGCACGGCGACCTGTCGTTCCACCTTCAATCCTGCCTCGCGCAGCGCATGGGCGAGAAGAACTTCATAAACGCTTTCCAGAAGCCCTGGTCCAAGGCTCATGTGGAGGCGAACCGCACAATCCACGACAATCCGACCGATCTCGTTTTCCGTCATTGTCTGCTCCTTTTCAACAATACAACAACACACTCCGACAATCGCGCCAATCCGTTCACTTTTGTTCTCTCACAAAGACACGAAGCCACAAAGAGATTGGAAATCACACCTTTGTGCCTTTGTGAGAGTCATTCAGATTCTTCGCGAGACACAATATCCGGCCGGCATCACCCGAGTTTCGTCGGGCAGATGGCCAGTTCTTCCCAGAGGCGGGCGCTGGCTTTGATGCCGCGATGGAAGTCGGCGAGCGAGAACTTTTCATTCGGGCTGTGGGCGTTGTCGTCGCCTTGGCCCCAGCCGAGCAACAGCGTATCGACGCCCAGGGCTTCCGTGAACGTGACGCAGATCGGAATCGACCCGCCTTCGCGCGTATAGATCGGCGCGACGCCGAAGGCCTCTTCGATGGCCCGAGCGGCCGCCTGCGCGTACGGACTGTCTTCCGACACGAGCACGCCCCTCGCGCCGTGATGCACGACCAGTTCCATCTGGATCCCCGGCGGGCAAACCTCGGCCAGTTTGCGGCGCAGGCCCTCGACGACCTTTTCGGGCAACTGGTTGGGCACGAGGCGGAAACTGATCTTCGCGCCGGCCAGGCTCGGCAGCACGGTCTTCGCCCCTTCGCCCTGGTAGCCGCTCCACAGCCCACACGTGTCGAAAGTGGGCCGGGCCCAGAGCCGTTCGAGCGTCGTGAAGCCTTCTTCGCCGGCCAGGTCCGAGACGCCGATGCCCTTTTTGTATTCGGCCTCGTCGTAGGGCAACTCGGCGAACCGCGCGCGTTGTTTCTCGGTCAGCGGCACGACGTCGTCGTAGAAGCCGGGGATCTGAATCCGCCCGCGATCGTCGATCAGCGAGGCGAGCATCTTGGCCAGGGCGTTGGCCGGATTGGCGACCCCTCCGCCGAAAGAACCCGAATGCAGATCGCGGTTCGGCCCCTTCAGAAGCAGTTCGCAGTAGGCGATGCCGCGCAGCCCGCAGGTAATGGCCGGCTTGCCGGGTCCGAATTGGCTCGAATCGCTGACGACAACGCAATCGCAGGCGAGTCGGTCGCGGTGCGAGTCGACGTACTCGGCCGTGCCGTGCCCGCCGCATTCCTCTTCGCCTTCGATGAGAAACTTCAGATTCATGGGCAGCCGGCCCTCGGTGGCCATCCACGCCTCGACGCTCTTCAGATGGGTCAACATCTGGCCCTTGTCGTCCGACGAGCCCCGAGCGTAGAGGTTGCCGTCGCGCTCGGTCGGCTCGAACGGCGGCGTGGTCCAGAGTTCCAGCGGCACCACGGGCTGAACGTCGTAGTGACCGTAGACCAATGCCGTCGGAGCGCCGGGCACATGGGGCGACTCGGCATAGACCAGCGGGTGGCCGCTCGTTTCGACGATCTCGGGCGCGAAGCCGATCCGCTCGAACTGCCCGGCGACCCATCCGGCCGCGCGGCGGATGTCGTCGCGATAGGCCGGGTCGGCGCTGATGCTGGGAATGCGTAGGAACTCGCAAAGCTCCTGCTCGAATCGGTCCTTGTTGGCGTCCAGATATTCGTTGATATTGGGCATCGGATACTCCTTCGACTTGCAGGGGCTTTGGTTGGACGAATGTGACAATATGGCCGAGTGGGCTGCCGGACGTTTCGGAAAAAGGGGAAAGGGGGGAAACGGAAAAAGCACCGTGTCGCAAACAGGGGCCGGGCCCCCCCTTGCGTCGCGAGTCTTTTTCCACTCCAGATCGAACAGTATAATGGATTTCGCGAATCCTGACCACCCAGGCACGCAATCCGCCAAGGCATTGTACTTTCGAGCGATCCGAAGATGGACGAGAACGTGGCAAGCGCGACGGTCGAGCCGTTGGTTGAGACCATCCGTCGTCGCCGCCGGCAACAGAACCAGCGGCCGAAGCGGCAGCCTCGCTACCAGGTAATTCTCTGGAACGACGAGGATCACACGTACGAGTATGTCATTGTCATGCTGCACGAACTGTTCGCTCATCCGCTCGAAACGGGCTATCAACTCGCCAAGGAAGTCGATAGCCAAGGCCGGGCGGTCGTCCTGACCACGACGCGCGAACATGCCGAATTGAAACGCGATCAAATCCACGCCTACGGCAAGGACCAACTGATCGAGAATTGCCAAGGCTCGATGTGGGCCACTATCGAACCCGTGCCCGAGGATTGATCGTCACATCTCCATGCCCACGCTAAAGACCGTCACGCTCGGCTGCAAGGTGAACCAGTACGAGACGCAATACGCGCGCGAGGGGCTCGCCCGGCTTGGCTACCGCGATGCGGCCGACGGCGAAACGGCAGATCTGTGCCTCGTCAACACCTGCACCGTCACCGCCGAGGCAGACCGCAAGAGCCGGAAACTCATCCGCCAACTGGCCCGCGAGAATCCGGGCACGCGGATCGTCGTCATGGGCTGCTACGCCACGCGAAAGCCGGAGGAAGCGGCTTCGTTGCCGGGCGTGGTCGACGTCGTCACCGACAAACGCGACCTGCCCGACTGGCTGGTTCGTTTCGGCCTGGCCGAGGCGCCGGCCGGCATTACGTTCTTCGGCGAGCGTAGCCGGGCGTACGTCAAAATCCAAGACGGCTGCCGTATGAATTGCGCCTATTGCATCATTCCCAAAACGCGGCCCGTCCTGCAAAGCCGGCCGATCGACGAAGTCGTCGGCGAAATCGGTTCGCTGGTCGAGCGCGGCTATCGCGAGATCGTTCTGACGGGCATCCATTTGGGCCATTACGGCGTTGACCTCGACGGCGTTGACCTTGACGATGCGACCGACACGGCCGGGACGACCAACTTGGCGCGGCTGTTGCGCCGACTGGCCGTGCTCGACGGTGAGTTCCGCGTGCGTCTTTCGAGCATCGAAGCGGCCGAGGTGACCGACGAGGTGCTCGACGCGATGGCCGAGCATCCCGCGCGAATCTGTCCCCACCTGCACGTCTCGATGCAAAGCGGCTCCGACGCCGTGTTGCGGCGGATGCGACGACGGTGGACTGGCGGCGAACTGCTCGACCACTGCCGAAAGATCCAACAGCGGCTCGACCAGCCCGCGTTGACGACCGACGTGATCGTCGGATTCCCGGGCGAGACCGAGGCCGACTTCGAGGCGACCTGCCGGGCCGTTGAAGAAGTCGGGTTTGCGAAAATCCACGTGTTTCGGTTTAGCCCCCGGCCGGGAACGGCCGCGGCCGAAATGGGCGACCGGGTGCCCGCCGACGTCCAGCGCGAGCGGGCGGCCCGACTCGCCCAGATCGAAAGCCGTCTGCGAACGGCCTATTTCGAGAGTCTGCTGGGGCGCGACCTCGAAGTGCTCGTCGAAGGGACGGCCGGGGATCGCTCGGGGACTCTCGTGGGCACGTCGGCCCGGTACGTGCCGGTCGAATTGGCTGGCCCGACCGAGTGGATCGGCCGACTGGTTTGCGTGAAGGCCGAGAAGGTGGTTGAGGGGGGCATTTGGGGTAAATCGGTTGACGAGTAATATCCTCGTCAGTCGTACTGGTGGGCTCGCTGCGATCGACCCACCCTAGGGGGGAGTGAAGGGCCGTTGGGTTCTGCTCCATTCTCTCTGGCATCGCCCGTGGCCATTTGCTACACTCCCCCGCCCATAACATGGAGGTTCCTATGAAAGCTCGAATGGTTCTTGGTTTGATAGTGGCGATGGCGGTCTGGGCCGTGCTCTTGACCGGTTCGGCCGTGGCCGCGCCGACATTGGGATCGATCTTCTCGTTTAGCCGCGTCGAGGCCGACCCGCAGAAGGACTACCAGTTGACCGAGCAACAGGGTCCTTGGATGATCCTGGCGGCCACGTTTTCGGGCGAGGGGGCCGACGATCAGGCTCGCGAGTTGGTGCTCGAACTGCGTCGCCGCTATAAGCTGCCGGCCTACGTTTATAAGAAGCGGTTTGAATTCGGCGACGATGCCAACGGCCGCGGCGTGAACCAATTCGGCCAGCCGAATCGGTGGGTCTATCGCAGCGGCTCGGAGATCGAGGAGATCGCCGTGCTTGTCGGCGAATTCGACAGCGTGGACGCCGCGGAGGCGAAGGAAACGCTCAAGGAAATCAAGTATGCCCGGCCCGAGGCCCTCGATCTGAAAAAGAAGAAGCACACGAACCAGAACCTGGCCTCGCTTCGTGAAATATACAAAGCGAAGTTGGAGGAAGGCGCGAAGAAGAAGAAAGGCTCGATGGGGCAAGCCTTCCTGGTGCGCAACCCGTTGCATGAGGGCCCGGTCGCGTCGACGGGAGTGGAACCGTTCGTCGCGAAGATGAACGAGGGCGTCGAGCATAGTCTGCTCGACTGTCCCGGCAAATTCACGGTGCAGGTGGCCCATTTCGCCGGCGCGGTCGTCGTCGACCAGGGCGAAATCAGTAAGATCCGAAGGGGTGAAAAGGCGCTGACCGACAGCCAATTGCACGAGGCGGCCGAGAAGGCAAACCGCCTGACCGAGATACTTCGCCGAAAGGGCTGGGAGGCATACGAGTTCCACGATCGTCACTCGAGCATCGTCACGGTGGGCGGTTTCGACTACGTCGGCACGCCCCGCGCCGACGGCAAGATCGAAATTCATCCCGAGATCTTCCGCATCATCGAGACGTTCAAGGGCGTTCCGATTACGCCGGGTGGCCTGGTCAGCCCAAAACGGATTGACGGAATCCACCTGGACGTTCAACCGTTGCCGGTCGAGGTGCCCAAGCGGTCTTTTGGCGCCTCGCAGGCGCGCGCCCCGTTGCGCGGGCTGTGGTAGCGTCTCGTCGCTCTTTCCGATTCTTCCGCGTCCGTTCCGACGGAGTCTCTGCCTTGGGTGCCATGAACGACCGACCTTGCCTGGTTCTCGGGACAAATAACCGCAAGAAGGGGGCCGAACTGGCCGAGCTTCTGTCGCCCATTGGCCTTCAAGTGGCGACGCTGGCCGATTTCCCTAAAGCGGCCGACGTCGAAGAGACGGGAGCCACGTTCGCCGAAAACGCGGCACTCAAGGCTACCCAGCAGGCGAAGCGTCTCGGCCAGTGGGTGCTTGGCGAGGACAGCGGGTTGGCCGTCGACGCGATGGGCGGCGAGCCGGGCATCTTCTCGGCGCGCTACTCGGGCCCCGGCGCGACCGATGAATCGAACAACGCCCATCTCTTGACGCAACTCGGCGCAATCCCGCTCGAGCGGCGGACCGCGCACTATGTCTGCCACATGACGCTCGCCGACCCGGCCGGAACGATCGTGGCCGAAAGCGAAGCCGAGTGCCGCGGCCGGATCCTTTTCGAGCAGCGCGGCACCAACGGATTCGGGTACGACCCGCTGTTCGAGTTGGTCGAGTACCACCGCACGTTCGGCGAACTCGGCGCCGTGGTCAAGGCGTGCCTAAGCCACCGCGCCCGCGCAGCCCGGCAGTTGATTCCGCAACTCGTTCGGTTGCTCGATTCGGGCGTGTGGACCTAAGCCGCACTCCATGACGCCGCGGCTACTTCCCGTACTGGGAGATCCGTTTCGGACGACGCACGAAATAATAGATCAACGCGCCGATCCAGCTCGCCAAAATGATGACAAGAATCCAGATGATCTTGTCGTTTCCCGCCGACGGCTCGTTCATCGCACAATCGACGATCATCCAAATCCAGAAGGCGAGCCCCAGGACGTTGATAATGAGAACCGGCAAGAGACAGCACAACATGCCGGCTAATTCCGAAAAAGCTGTGTCCGCAAGCATGACTCGATGGCTCCTGTCCTTGAGAGCGATTGGTTTCCGAGCGGCGGCGTCTTCCCGTCGCGGCTCAGGTCGTGACTATACGCTATTCGGTCGAACAGGGCCAATCTTGAAATCGGCCGTGACCCCCTATATGGNNTTATATCGGCCGTGACCCCCTATATGGGCGGAATACTTGTTCCATTGGGGTTCATCCTCCTGTCATTCTCGCCCTTGGCGACGTATGATGGGATGTTTGACACGATGAACGCCCCTTCATGAGAGATTTCTCGCCATGCCCTCCGGTCCCCCCCGCAAACGCCCTCCCGGTCGTCCCGGCCCGCGAAGGCCCGTTAAGGCCGCCCGTCGCCATTCGGGCAACGCGTCGGCCGACGCGTCGGGCGAGCGGCTTCAGAAGTTTTTGGCCTCCGCCGGGCTGGGAAGCCGCCGCCAGTGCGAGGAGCTGATCACTGCCGGCCGGGTCGAGATCGATCGCCAAGTCGTCACCGAGTTGGGCATCCGGGTTGATTCCGGCTCGCAGGAAATACGCGTCGACGGCACGGTCCTGCGAGCGGCGCGACGTCTCTACTACGCGGTCAACAAGCCCGACGGGGTGATTTCGACCAATTCCGATCCGTCGGGACGACCCCGGGTCGTCGATCTGGCGCCGAAACGCGACGAGCGGCTTTTCTGTGTCGGCCGGCTCGACTTGCACAGCGAGGGGCTGATTCTGCTCACCAACGACGGCGAATTGGCCAACCGACTGACCCACCCGCGTTATGGCGTGCAGAAGGTTTACCGGGTGACGGTGGCCGGCGCTCCCGAGCGTGACGTGCTCGACCAACTGCGACGCGGGATTCGCCTGGCCGAGGCGTTTGTTCGCGTGCCGAGCGTCAAGATCAAGTCGGCGCACAAGAAGAGCACCGTGCTCGAAATGGTCCTCGAAGAGGGCCGCAACCGCGAAATCCGCCGCGTCTTGGCCAAGATCGGGCACAAGGTGCTCCGCCTCGAACGGGTCGCCGTCGGCCCCATCCGGCTCGGCACGCTCGCCCCGGGCGAGTGCCGACCGCTCGCGCGACAGGAGGTACAGGCACTCCGCGCGGCGGTGAAGATGTGACGGCCGTTCGCTCCGGCAACGCCCATACCAACCCGAAGCGCAAGCGAGAGGACACACTAACCCGAAGCGCAAGCGAGAGGNNCTCGCTTGCGCTTCGGGTTGGTGTAGTGCCGACCATCGAACCGATTCCTGCAAGACACTCATAAGACGTTTCCCAATTCCATGACCACACAGCCCGCCAAAACACCCGCCTACGCCGACCATCCCTGGCAAGGCACGGTGCCGATCGACGAGAACGTCGAACTCGCCAAAGACACCTTTCGCGTGCGGTTTCGCGCGCCCGACCTGGCTCGTCGCGTGCTGCCCGGGCAGTTCGTCATGATGCGGCTCTCCGGCATGCTAGACCCGCTGTTGGGCCGACCGCTGGCCGTCTACGACGTGCTCGGCGAGGCGGGCGAACCGTCGATGTTGGACGTCGTCTATCTAACGGTCGGCCGCATGACGGGCAAGTTGGCGAGTCTTCGCCCCGGCGC
Source organism: Planctomycetaceae bacterium (assembly GCA_003532715.1). Classification (GTDB taxonomy): domain Bacteria; phylum Planctomycetota; class Planctomycetia; order Pirellulales; family Thermoguttaceae; genus UBA11386. The sequence continues at coordinate 83 of DOEZ01000251.1, read as the reverse complement.
GATGCTGGACGTTTGGGGACCGCTGGGCAACGGGTTTCCGCCCGAGACGGCCGAACACCTGGTCATGGTCGCCGGCGGCATCG
>DOEZ01000249.1 GCA_003532715.1 Planctomycetaceae bacterium | reverse complement strand
ATCCCGCCAAGCACGACTCACCGCGACCTGCGAACCAACTTTCCACCGCCAGGTGGCAATCGCAACTCCGCGCGTGGGCTTCCGATGGGAGACCAGTCGCCGGTTGTGGCGTCGAACGCTTCAAGGCGATCCGGACCAACCATCGTGAGAACCGTTTGTGCCCCGTGGTCCAGGTTGACCACGACCACATGGCTCGGCGTGTTTGCCGTGCCAAAGTACCCAAGCAAGAAGCCGCGGACCCGCTCCGGCGGATCGTAAGGCAGCGAAGGCACGGGCGGATCGAGGCGGAAGGGGGCTTCCGCAGGAAGTGCCCGGGTTCCGCTCGGCGTCATCCCGGCGTGGTAGACCGCCAGCGACTTGAAATGTTCGAGCTCTTCGGCGATCGCCACGAACTCTCGGTTGAGCGTCTTGAGCGCGTGGTAGATCGGCGTCGGCGTGCCGTCCGGCTGAGCGATTCCCCCGGTGTGCCCCGGGTGGCAATACACGTAGTAGGAGATCCCCCGCGCTCCGTAGGCCAGCGTGGTGTAGACGAGATATCGCATCTCGTCGGCTTGCGGCACTCGCCTGGCCGGAGTCCAAGAGCACGCCTGCACGATGTTGAGAAACGGCAAGCCCGCGTCCTGGGCGGCGCTCCGAATCATCGCCAGATTCAAGAAATAGCCGTCCAGGTCTCCCTCGGACACGAACTGGTAATGGTCGTAGCTCACCAGCGACGGCTTGACGATCTCGACATACTGCCGCAGATGCTCCCGGTAGGCCGTGACCACGTCCCCGCTGGTGCCAAGCTGATCGTTGTTGGCGTACGTGGGGAAGAGATTGATGTACGCCAGGTGCGCCGGGTCTCGTTCGCGAAGGTAAGCGACCAGCCTCCCGAGCGGCGGAAATACCGCCGCGCTGGGTTCGTCGGTAATGTAATAGCTGTACAGCGCGGGATGACTGCGGACTCGGGCGATCAGAGCGTCGAGCTTCCTCCGTTGCGCCGGGCTGTCCAGCGTGGCCGGAGAGAGCAGCGCGTCATGGAGTTGCCCCCGTAAGCCGTGTCGTTGGGCGACGTCGAGTTCCTTCTCGGTACATCAGACGAGATTGAACCCTCCCTCGGCCATTTGTCGAGCGGCCTTATCAGTCATTGGTGGACCGGCCCAGTAGGTCACGATCGGCGTGCCGACCTTCCAGGCACTTTGGACTTTCGACTTAGAATCGGCAGCCGGTACCGAACGAGCGGTCGCATAAACGATTAGTAGGACAAGGATTGCTGGCCATTGTCGCATAGCGAATCTTCTGTCTCAGGCGGTTGTTTGCCGATGTGTCCCATCGGGTCGTTTGCCAGGCGGCTGTCATCGCGAGTCTACGCGCCGAGGCGCGAAGCCAGTTCACCAAAGTCCGCCACGAGCAGGTCGAAGGATCCGGCCGGCGGCATGGGCGAACCTCGTCCCGTTCCTCCCTCGTACGGACGATGGACATAGGCCGTCCGCATACCCAGCTTCTTCGGAACTTCCAAATCGGATCGATGCGCCGCGACCATCATTACCTCACTTGGCCTAAGATCGAAGAACTCCGAAGCGCTCCGATAGACCTCGGGGTCCGGCTTGTAGTGACGAACGAGCTCGGCCGACAAGACACAGTCCCAAGGCAGGCCCGCGAACTTCGCCAGGTTGGTGAGCAGACTCAGATTGCCGTTCGAGAGCGGCGCGATGACGTATCTCTCGCGCAACCGGGTCAGCCCCTCCACCGCGTCGGGCCACGGTCGAAGGCGGTGCCAAGCCCGGTTGAAGTCGGCCCTTTCGTCTTCACTGAGCCCTTCGATCTTGAATCGCCGAAGCAACTCGTCGAGTGACGCGCGATGCAGCGCATCGAGCTTCGTCCATGGCAACTTCCCTTTTCGCACGCGGTTCATCGAGGGGCCATACGCGGCTCGCCAAGCATCGGCAAAGGCTCCCCAATCCACTTTGAGGCCCTTTTTCCTGCCGAGCCTTTCCCCTTCCGCGATGACGCTCGATCGCCAGTCAACGGTCGTGCCGAATATGTCGAATACCATCATCTTGAGGCCCGCCCCCTCAGCGCGGGCGGCAGGGCCAGAAGGCTGTTTAGCCCGTGCGATGGAACTTTCCACGGAAGATCCCACCAAGCCGACTGCCGCGGTGCGAGCAAGAAATTCACGACGGGCAAGCGTTTGTTGGGATGCCGGAGCGGGGTGATTGCTAGGACAAGTCATGGTCTCAACTCCACGGTTCACCGAAAGGGCGTCGAACGTTCAGCCCAGGGCACTCCACGACGGCACGATGGAGACCGACCAATGGGGCATTGGGTTTTCCTTGGCGTCCGCCAGGCGAACCGGTCGAAGACAGCCATGGGCGTGTTCGCACTCGCGCCGCGCCCTCGCAGTTCATTCCTTGGGCTTGACGACGATCTGTTTCTTTTCGACTTCCGTAAAGTGGCTGTCTGCTGGGGGCCCCGGTTCCCATGATTGCTCAAGCCTGCCGGGCCGCGCGGGTTCAACAGGGATGACGAACACTTCACCGTCATCGGCTTGCTCGACGCGTCCTCCCGCGCGCACGACCGCCTTTCTCGCCAACACTTCACACACATCGAGCAACTCGGCGAATGTGTAGGGAGTATGGATAAACTTCTCGTTGGTGTTCAGAGCGGACGTGAATCGTTCGGGCAACTTCGCCCGGCCGATCGTCGTGAACAACACGCCGCCGGCGTTCGAAGGATTGCAGTCGGAATCGAGTCCGCACCGCATCGAAAGGATGATCGTGTTGTCGGGCTCGCGGTTGCCGTAGAGCAATCCCAGCACGATATAGGCTCCGTTGATCTTGGCGTCGATATTAAAGTCGCCCTTCCGGCAAGAAAACCGGCGATAGGCCGGGTTGCGCTGGTACTTCTCGTCGATGTGTTTCCAAGTTGCGTGCCAGTCGTTCGGATACTCTTGGTGCCACGCGAGAACATCGCGGATGCACTCGGCATACTGGCTGTCGTGCGGAATGCACTTCAACCCCGCTTCGACTATTCGGGTCGGGTCGCTTTCGAAGAAGGCCTCGCAGTACATGCCGGCGACGAATTGGCCACCGTAGAGCCCGTCGCCGTAGTTCATCAATCGGCCGAATTTCTCTCCCAGTTCGATGCCCAGATTCGGCATGCCCGGTGCGATCAAGCCCGCATAATCGGCTTCGATCTGATAGTCGATGTCGTCGGCGTGTTGATTGAACTTCGGGTGGCCCGAGTCGGGTGGAGCAATCCCGCGGCGAAGGTTGAGGCGGCCGAACCGATTCGCGTGCCAGAGCCGGAAGCGGCTGTTGGCGAAGTCAATGCCCGCCTGTCGGATCGAGCAGTCGAGGCCGTATTGTTCGAGGGTCCGCAGAAAGGTCATTTCGACGTAGAGGTCGTCCTGGCGGTACTGGTTAATCATCTCCGGCGTCCATTCGGGCACTTTGTCCGCGGGGATGATCCGGGCATTGAAACGGAACTCGGTGGGTCTTCCCCAGCCGACGCCCGCCATTTGGCCTATCCAGCCGGCGGCCATCCGGTCACGATAGTTGGCCACTGAAAACCGCCGCATCGTTTCGGCGCCGCGCGAGTCGGCGGCCCCGATGGTCAGAACGATCCCGGCGGAGACCATCCCAAACACAGTTGCCCGCAAACAATCAAGTGGCTTCATAGCCATTTCTCCTTTTCGGGTACACGAGCGAAGCTAACGTATTCAGCTTATCGCAGCAGTCCGGTCTGGTGCAAGTACGCGCTGCTCCGATTCTATTGACCTCCTCAGGGCAATTCAGCCGCTCGCGCATAAGCCCCGCGTCGTCCAGGTTGCCCCAAAGCCCGCGTGTTCCGTTTCGCGGTGCGTGCCGACGGCGGACTCCCCGAATCCTGGCTTCGTGTCTTCGTTGACGCGTCACCCATGCGAAGGTGGCAAGCCACTGTCTCTATCTTCTCCTCAACCCCGGTCATTGCCCTGATTTCGGGATGGCGTCATTTTGGATCCTGTCGTCCTGTCCCTCACGCAAAGTCGACGGCCGGCTCGTTCCTCACGCTTCGAAAGACGGGAAAAGGTGTTGGCGTCTTGGGATGGGCGCCGCGAAGGCGAGCCACTCCTCGGCGCAGTCGGCGTGTTTCTCACTTGATCTAATGCCGCGGGCCGCGGGCCGCTTGCTTCTTGACAAGTCCGTAAAAAGGTGTAGTCTCGGGATACCGTGTCCTAGCGGCCAGAAAGTCACGGTCCGCGGGATGAACTTGGCCAGGAGTCGCGGAAGCACGAGCAAAGCCGCTTTGTCGCTTCGCTCTCGACAGCAAGAACGAAATCATCAGCAGGAGGAGGATGCCAAATGAACCGCATGGCTTCGATCGCGATCGGGACGTGTTTTTGTCTTGTCTCCCCGGTGCACTCCAACGCCTGCCGCGCTGCGGGCCTTGTCATCGATCATGGCAACACCGACCTGGCTAGCCTCTCGCTCTGGGCGGTGCGACAAGCGAAGGCCGAACTACACATCGCCTACGGGCACACGTCGCACGGCTCCCAGGTGACCGAAGGCATGACCGCCATGAACGCATTCATCAACGGCGGCGGGCTGGGAATGAGCTGTCCGGTCGATACGTTCAAATGGAACGACGGCCCGTCGGCCGGCGCTTTGGATATCGACGATTACTTCGCGTCGGGCGACTTGGGCAATCCCAACTACACTGCCTGGGCCGATGGCACGCGCACGTATCTCGACAATCCGACCAACAGCGACGTAAACGTGATCCTGTGGTCGTGGTGCGGCCAGGCCGACACGACTGCCGCGAACATCGACCTTTACCTGGGCCTGATGACCCAGTTGGAGATCGACTACCCCGACGTGAGGTTCGTCTATATGACCGGGCACGTCAATGGATGCGCCACAACGGGCAACCTGTTTCTGCGAAACCAGCAGATTCGCGACTATTGCATCGCCAACGGCAAGGTGCTCTATGACTTTGCCGACATCGAGAGCTGGGATCCCGACGGCAACTACTACGGCGACAAGTTGGTTCTGGACGATTGTAGTTATGACTCCGACGGAAACGGAACGCGCGATCGCAACTGGGCGATCGACTGGCAGAATACCCACACACAGAACGTGGAGTGGTTCAGTTGCTCGTGCTCCCATAGCCAACCGCTCAACGGCAATCAGAAGGCCTACGCGGCGTGGTCGCTCTGGACGTCGCTGATCACGCCCGTTCCTGGCGACGCGAACCGCGACGGCAGTGTCGGCGAGGAAGACGCGAAAACCCTGGCCACCCACTGGGGTCAAAGCGGCGACTGGGAACAGGGCGATTTCGACAACGACGGCCTGATCAACGCGCTCGATGCAGCCATTCTCGCCGCCCACTGGGGCGATCACGCGAGCCGCGAAGGGAACGGCGTTGCCGTGCCCGAGCCTTCCATGCTGGGGATGCTGATGTCCCTTGGTCTTCTGGCCTCGGGGCGCCGTCGCCAGGTGAGGAACGGGTGCTCCCGGATGGACAAGGTCGGAGAGGTGATGCGCGATCGGCGTTGACCTTGGCCATTCTGGTCGTGGCGCGATCATGTTACCGCGTCCGCCCCACCTCTGTTAGCGAAGCCCCGGGCCTATCTCCCCCGAAAGGGACACACTGGGCCATATTTTGGTCCCGTCGGTCGTCCTGAATCTTGACAGAACCGCTACCTTTTCCCACACTGGAAACTTGGTACGGTGTACAAATAACTTCTGCTCCCGGGGAGGTAGTGGGATGCGTACTCGTCGAAGTGTTCTCCGTAGGCCGTCTCTCGGTCGCATGTCCGGCAAACGTGGCTATGGGCTTTCGCGGGTTCAATACCTGACCCGCCTCCGACTCGAACCGCTCGAAGACCGGCGGATGCTGACCGTGTTTCTGGTCGATTCGCTCGCCGACACGGTTGCGGACGACGGCGCGACGACGCTCCGCGAAGCGCTGCAGGCGGCGAACACAAACACAGCCCTCTGGGGCGGTGCCGTCCCGGCGGGCAGCTCAACGGTGGCCGACGAGATCGCGTTTGAAGCCAGCCTTTTCACAAGTCCTCGCAAAATCACACTTGGGGGCACGCAGCTTGAAATCACTGACCCGGCCGGGGTTGACATCTCGGGACCAGGGGCTGAGTTGCTGTCGATTGATGCGAATCAACGGAGTCGCGTGTTCTATCTGAACGATGGCGCGACGGCGACTTTGGCGGCAATCACGGTGACCGGGGGACTGGCCGACTATCCTTCAGGCGTATCAAAGGCCGGTGGCGGCGTCTACAACGATGGCGGAACGTTCACGATTATCGATTCGACCATTGCACACAACACGACATCCGATTCCGGCGGTGGGATATTCAATTCAGGAAGCTTGACGGTAATTGACTCCACCGTTGCTGGAAACAAGGGTTATTACGGCGCCGGAATCTACAACAGTGCAGGTCTGTTGACCGTCGAAGGTTCGACTATCAGAAACAATATTGCGGAGCATGGCGGTGGTGGGATTCGGGCAATCAGGAACAGTGTGGTGACGGTAACTTGGTCCTACATCCTAGGAAACACTGCTTCTGCCGGTGGCGGTATCTATCTCTACGACGACCTCTTTGAACCAACCCTCAGCCTTGTCAACTCCGTGATCTCCGGCAATTCAAGTACGGGAATTGCCGGCGGCATTCTCGCCGACGGACTACTGAATGTTGTGAATTCCACCATTTCGGGCAATACGGGCACTACGGGCAGTGGGGTATATCTCTTCTCGAGTGGCCAGGCCACACTGCAGAACACGATTGTTGCGCTGAACGCGACTCAGGAGCGTGGTTCTGATGTGTATGGCGGATTGACTGGCGAAAGCAGCAACAACTTGATTTGTATCGCCCCAGGTTTCGTGCGCGATCCGGCGCCTGGCAACGATGGCAAGTGGGGAACTGAGGATGACGACTACGGTGATCTACGACTTCTTAACACTAGTCCCGCGATCGACCTCGGCAGTGTCGACTTCATACCTGACGGCGTCCTGACGGACTTGGACGAGAACCCTCGAATCTACGGAGGTTCCGTTGACGTTGGAGCATATGAACACCAACAGGGCGCGGCCCCGGGGCGAGACGTTCCCAGCCTGACGGTCAGCACGACCGACGATAGTTTCGATTTCTACGACGGTCTGATATCACTCCGTGAGGTGCTGTGGTATGACGCACAGTCTGACTTGGGCTCCGTTGTTGACTTCGATTCAACCGTGTTCAGTGCGGCGGGAGGGCCATACGAAATTGATCTGACCGGCGTCGAGCTGAGGATCGGCACTTCATTGATCATTAACGCTTCGGGCTTCGGTGGATTGTCGCTCAATGCGAACGAGCAGAGTCGAGTTCTTCGTATCGACACAGGAACCGAGGTTTCGCTGGAAGGCGTGACGATAACCGGCGGGTGGGCGACCGATGGATACGGCGGCGGAATCTACACGGGCGGCTCGCTGACACTAGTGGATTCGGTTGTCGTCGAGAATGTCGCACAGGCCTCGTTAAGGGGGTTCGGCGGCGGAATCTACAATGACTGCGGAAGTCTGTTAATCTTGGGAACGACTGTCGCGGACAACTTGGCCAAAGGTTCCAGCTCGGCGAGTACTAGGGGTGGAGGGATCTACAACGATCAAGGAATAGTGCAGGTCATCGCTTCAACAATTTCGAGCAATGCAGTGATTGGCAAGAAGGCCTCGGGCGGAGGGATTCACAGCACGGGCACGCTTTCGGTCGTCGGCTGTTTTCTCTCTGGTAACTCGGTCTTAGGCAGTTCACACGATTACGGTGCGTTTGCCCGCGGCGGTGGTCTCTGTAACGAAGCTGAGGCGACCGTCAGCAACTCCGTGGTCATTGCCAACGAGGTTTCCGGAGGTCTGGAGAATTTTGGGGGCGCGATCTACAATGCTGGCGCGTTGACTGCGACCGATCTGACGGTTGTCGACAACGCGGCGGAGGACGAAGGCGGTGGAATCTATGGGGGAGGTCTTGTCACAAACACCATTGTCGCTCTCAACTCGGCGCCTTCTTCACCAAACCTGAGCGGGTCTCTCGCGTCAGGCAGCGGATACAACCTGATCAACGGTGATCCGAAGCTGATGCCGGTCAGGAACAAAGCAGGTGACATCATCTATTACCGTCCGGAACGCGGAAGCCCTGCCGTGGACGCCGGCAACAATGAATTGGCTGTCGACCCTGACGGAAATCCCTTGGTGACGGATTGTATTGGCAATCCGCGAATCCACAACGACACCGTCGACATCGGCGCTGTGGAGTTGTACACGCCGGAACTGGTCGTTAGCCACGTTCCAGCGATCGACACGAGCGAAGGCGAGCAGATTACCGTCTACGTATCGCTGTCACTAACGCCCAGCGCGCCGCTGACCGTTCTGGTGCAACAGCAGGACGGTGACGCGGACGCGTTTTCACTGGTGTCGAGTACATTGGAGTTCGATTCGATGAACTGGGATGCGCCTCAGCCCGTGACCATTCTCGCAATGGAGGACGCGGATCGTGATCGAGATGTTGCGACATTTGTTTTTTCCGGCGCCGATATGACGTCCGTCTATTTAACGGTTATCGCCGACGACAATGATTCGCAGCACTACGTCGTTGACAGCTTGTCCGACACAGTGGCGGCCGACGGACTGATCACACTTCGCGAAGCCCTCGAAGCGGCCAACACGAACACAGCAGTTGGCGATGCACCGGAAGGATGCGACGGTGCGACCGATTTCCTCTCGTTCGCTCCCACGTTGTTCGCCGGAAGAAGCCGAACGATCACTTTGGGCGGACAACAGCTCGAAATCACAGGCAACACCAGTATCACCGGGCCAGGCGACCATCTGCTGTCGATCAATGCGAATGGGCGAAGTCGGGTGCTCTGGATCGATGAAGATGCGACGGTCGGGCTTTTCGGCATGACGATCACGAACGGTCTGGCTCAAGACAGCAACCCCATGGACGCGACAGAACAAAGCGGAGGTGGAATCTACAACCTGGGAACGCTCTCTATTGATCATTGCACGATATCGCACAGTACGGCTCGCTACTTCATGGTTGGCCCGGCTGATGGACCTGCTTACGGCGGGGGAATCTTCAGCACCGGCCCGCTGACGATCGGATACTCCACGATCGCGGACAACTGGGTCAGTTCCGAGGTGGGCTATTGCGCGGGCGGCGGCATCGCCGCCTACGGGGGACTGACCATCTCCTACTCGACCATTGCGAACAACAGGGCTGGTTCCGAGGATCAATCCGACGCTCACGGAGGCGGCGTCCGAGGAACCGTGACCCTGGTCAATTCGCTTGTCTGTGGAAACACCGCCTCCGGTTTGACGGCGAGCGGTGGTGGGATCTATGGCACGGTGACGGCCGTCAGCTCGACCATCGCCGACAATTCCGCGACGGCCTGGTGGTGGGAGTCGGACGAGTATCCAGCTCAGGGAGGAGGGCTCTATGGATGGGGCCACCAACTGGTCAACTCGATTGTTGCACTCAACGCAGCCGAAGTGAACCCGGACGTATACGGTGTTCTCTTTGCGCCGAGTTCACACAATCTGATCGGAGTCAATCCGAGCTTCGTCGGTTTGGGTGACTACCACCTGAGCGGAAATAGTTTGGCGATCAACCGAGGAAGCAATGCCCTGGCGGTGGACGCGGGAGGCTCGCCGCTGACGGTCGATCTTGACGAGAACACGCGAATCTTGGCCGATACGGTTGACATCGGAGCCTACGAGTATCAGCAGACCGTCCCGCCGCCCGAGACGCCGTCTTCACGGGTCACCGCGGCAAACGACGCGGTCAATCCGTTTGACCACGCGATTTCCTTGCGAGAGGCGATCTACTATTCCGCGCAATACAGCCTGGAAGATCCGATCACGTTCGCCTCGTCGCTGGACGGAGCAACCATCATGCTCCAAGGCCAGCCTCTTGCCATCATACACAGCGTGAGTATCGATGCGTCGGCACTCTCCACGCTCACGATAGACGCCAACCATGCGAGCCGCGTGTTTTCGATTTCAACGAACATCGAGGTCAGCCTCGCCGGCCTTTCGATCACGGGCGGCACAACCAATGGCAGCGGTGCGGGGGTATACTTGCAGGATGCCTCTCTAGATATCGTCGATTCGTACATCCTTGGCAACTCGGCCAGCGTGAGAGGAGGAGGCATCTATGTCGCCAGCGGTTCGCTGAGTATTGAGGGTTCGTCTATTCTCGGGAATACGGCGGACTACGACGGTGGTGGGATCTACGTGGATTCCGGCAGCGTGACCATTCTCGACTCCACGATCTCCGGCAACTCGGCTGGCGGAGATGGTGGCGGCATCTTCGGGGATACAACGATCATCCGGACTGAGATCAGCGGAAACCGCGCCTACGGCTACCGTGCCGGCGGCGATGGCGGTGGTATCTGTGGGCAAGTCACCGCGGAAGACTGTCTCATTGCGGACAACCAAGCCCGCAGATCTGGCGGAGGGATTTTCGGAGCGGGCTCCATCACACGATGCAGGGTGATCGGGAACGTGGCCGAAGAGTATGGCGGAGGCCTCTACGGTAGCCTCGATGTTTCTCAGTCGATGATCCTGGAGAACACGGCAATACTCGCTGGAGGAGGGTTCTACAACAACTCGGGCGCGGCCGACATCATCAGTTCGGTCCTGTCGGGCAACGCAGTTACCGGAATCGTCGGCTTTGGCGGCGGAATCCACGTCGGCGGAATTGGCACAGTCCGGAACACAACCATTGCAGGCAACTATGCTGCTTCCGATGGGGGCGGCGTCTCAGGAGGGGGCACACGCTTGTTCAACTGCCTGCTTGCAATGAACAATGCGCCAATGAATCCCGACATCAAAGGGTCGCTCAACTCCACCAGCCAGAACAACCTTATTGGCGTTTGGGATGGAGGAACGATGTTCGGCACGAACAATGTGTGGGGCGTGCCTGAGAATCCATTGGATCCGCAATGCACGGCCGTGTCGGACGACAATGGAACCGTTCTCTATTATCGCCCCGGTCCTTCGAGTCTCGCCGTGGACGGTGGGCGGAACGAATCGGTCCAAGGAGAGACCGACTTACTGGGAAACCCGCGAATACACAATGGCGTCGTGGAGATCGGCGCCGTCGAGCTAACAGACATGCCCGAACTGGCCATCACCTCGACGCCACATGTCGAGGTTGTCGAAGGGGATTTCGTCGAGATCAGCGTTTGCCTGACTGCCGCACCTCTGGCACCGATAACCGTGGCGATCGTCAAGGAGGCTGGCGGCAGTGGCGACATTGCCGTGAGCCACTCGTCTCTCACCTTCGATCACACGAACTGGAACTATCCTCGGGTCATCACCCTTGCGGCGGACGAAGATGCGGATTCCCAGAGTGATCTGGCCACGCTCGTCTTCTCGGCCGACGAGATGGATACGGTTCGGTTGGCCATCTCGACGTGGGACAACGATCCGCAAACGATCGTCGTCAATAGCCTCGCCGACACCGTCGCCTTGGATGGCCAAGTAACCTTGCGCGAGGCTCTCGAAGCGGCCAATACAAACCTCGCCGTAGGGGATGCGCAAGGCGGATGTGCGGGCGCGGCGGACATAATCGTCTTTGCCCCTTCACTATCCGGAACGATCAAGTTGAGTGGCAGTCAATTGGAGATTCTCGGGGACGTCACCATCGTTGGTCCAGGCGCCGAGACGATTACGGTCGATGCCGACACCAAGAGTCGAGCCTTGTCAGTCGGCGCAAGTCTGAATGTGGCCATCAGCGGTTTGACGATCACAAATGGACGCGAGGATATCGGCGGCGGAATTCTCAGCCAATTCGCCACACTAGTCCTCGCGGATATGGCGATCATCGACAGCCGTGCTTCTGAGTACGGCGGGGCGTTGTGCAGTATCGGTGGATCTGTCTCGATCGTCTCATCAACGATTGAGGGAAACCAAGCCGGCGGTGGGGCTGGGGTGTATAGCACCGGCGCGCTGACGATAGAAGGCTCGAGCGTCGCGACGAACACCGCCGAAGGCCCCGGCGGCGGCATCTACAGCGAAGGGAGCCTGACGATCGGCCATTCCGTCGTTTCACTCAACGTGGCGGGCAGTTGGGGCGGAGGGGTAAATGGAGTTGGAACCTTCACGGACTCCGTCGTCGCCGACAATAGGGCCGGATCGCGGGGCGGTGGAGTCTACGGGGGCGGGACGTTCGTGAATTGCACCGTCTCGGGGAATAGAGTCACCAGCTCCGTCGCCGGATACGGCGGTGGGATATTCACGACCGTAGCAGGAATCCTTGTGGACTGCGTATTGTCGGGCAACACGTCGCGAGGCCTTGGTGGTGGCATCTACTGCTCGGGGAAACCACTGTGGATCACCCGCTCGACGATCACGGATAATGTTTCGGAGAAGGGCGGTGGCGGGATCTGCCACGAAGGCTTACAAAGGATATTCATTGAGAACACACTTATCGCGAACAACTCGGCTAGTCAAGACGGTGGTGGAGTCTACGCTCCACAGGGTTCGGGGGGCAGCATCACTCTTGTCGGATGCACGGTTGCTGACAATTCAGCCGTCGGCAAAGGCGGAGGGATCTTCATCTATCAAACATCTACGGGCCTGACGATACACAACTCAGTTGTCGCTTTGAACGAAGCCACTGACAACGCCGACGTTCGCAATCCCGGCGCGCCCCACTACGAATCCAGCCTCATCGGCATCGACCCGCATTTCGTGGGCGTCCGCGATTATCATCTCCAGATTGGCAGTCCCGCGATCAATGCAGGCGATAATGATCTGGCCGTGGACGACGAGGGAAACCTGTTGACGGCTGATATCGACGGCAACCCTCGCATCGTTGGCGACCGCGTCGACATTGGGGCCTACGAATTCCAGTACGCGATTACTCCCGAGGTAACCGTCCCCGGCGACGCCAATCTCGATGGAACCGTCAATCAAGCCGACGCAGCGATCCTAGCGGGCAATTGGGGCGTCCCGCTTCCCGCGTGTGTCCCGCCCGGCGACGCCAACCTTGATCGTGTGGTCGACAAGAACGATGCCGAGATTCTCTCGCGGAATTGGGGACGTAGCGGAGTCGGCTGGGAGCAGGGCGACTTCAGTGGAGACAACACGGTCAACGCCGTCGATGCGGCCATTCTGGCTGCTAATTGGGGCGCCCGAGTTGGGATGTGGTGGATGGACGGCGATTTCGATGGCGACCATATTGTCGGCCCAGCGGATGCAGCCATTCTGGCGGCCCATTTCGGGATGACACTCCC
>DOEZ01000099.1 GCA_003532715.1 Planctomycetaceae bacterium | reverse complement strand
TCATCCTCGATGACCACCTGCGGATGCAAGTCGCCCTTATGTTCCATGACGAGGCGTCGGACGTGGCCGCTCGGGTCTCGCTCGATGCGCATCGTCTCGCCTTCGATCACGTCCTCGTAACGGCAGCGGCCGCCGATTTCGGCGAGAATCGGAATGCTGTGCGGGTCCCATCGGCAGATCGGCGTTCCCGGCGTCACCTCCTGGTTCTCTTCGACCATCAACTGCGCGCCGGCGGGAATGTCGTACTGCTCGAGTTCACGTCCCCGCGGATCGAGAATGACGACCTCGCCGTTGCGCGTGAGCACGACCTGCTCGCCCGCGTCGTTGCGAACCACCTTCAACCGGGTGAACTGAATCACGCCGCCTTTCTTGGCGCGGATTTCCGATTCCTCGACGGCGCGAGCGGCGATACCGCCGATGTGGAACGTCCGCATCGTCAACTGCGTGCCAGGCTCGCCGATGCTCTGCGCGGCGATGATTCCGACCGCCATCCCTTGCTCGACCAGCGATCCCGTCGACAGATCCATTCCGTAGCAAAGCGCGCAAACGCCCAACGGCGAATCGCACGTCATGGGGCTGCGCACCTGAATCTTTTCGAGGCCCAACGCCTCGATCTTCGCGGCGATCGCCCGCGTGATCAATTCGTCCTCGCGAACGATCACTTCGTCGGTGATCGGGTTGACGATGTTGGCGCGGCTCACGCGCCCGTGAATCGAATCGGCCAATCCGACTTCGACCTTCTCGCCGCGATAGATCACGCCCTTGGTGATTCCCTGCGTCGTGCCGCAGTTGTGCATGGTGATGACGACGTTTTGGGCCACGTCGGCCAGCTTTCGCGTGAGGTAACCCGAGTCGGCCGTCTTCAACGCCGTGTCGGCCAGACCTTTTCGGGCTCCGTGCGTCGAGCTGAAATACTCGAGCACGTTGAGACCTTCGCGGAAGTTCGCCTTGATCGGCGTCTCGATGATTTTGCCGGACGGCTTGGCCATCAAGCCTCGCATGCCGGCCAACTGGCGAATCTGTTCGACGCCGCCTCGCGCGCCGGAGTGCGCCATGAGGAAGATCGGATTGCAGTAGCCCGGCTCGCGGCGGTCGTTCTCGAGGACCGTCATCATTTCCGCGGTAATCTGTTCGCGAGCGTGGGTCCACGCATCGAGCACCTGGTTGTAGCGTTCGCCTTCGGCGATGACGCCCTTTTGATAGTGCTTCATGATCCGCAGGACCGCCTTCTCGGTCGCGGAGATGATCTTCGACTTGGTTGGAGGCGTGATCAGGTCGTCGGTGGCGAACGAAAGGCCGCTTCGCGTGCTCTCGCGGAACCCCAGTTGATTCATGTCGTCCAACAGGTCGATCGTCGCCCGGCGACCCAGGATGGCGTAGCAGTCGGAAATCACGTTGGCCAACTCGCGCCCGCGCATCGGTATGTTGTAGAAGGGCATGCCCTTCGGCAGCATGTCGTTGAAGATCACGCGGCCTACCGTGGTCCGAAGCAACTCGCCCGGAACCAGCTCGCGCTGGCTCTTCACCTTCTTTCCGGCCGGCAATCGAACCTTGATCTCCGCGTGCGTGTCGAGAATCCCCAGCGAATAGGCCAGCTCGACCTCGACCAGCGACGAGAACGTCATGCCGTCGCCGCGGCGGTCCGCCATGGCTTGCGTCAGGTAGTAGCAGCCCATCACCACGTCCTGCGAGGGACTGATGATCGGCGAGCCGTTCGCCGGGCTGAAAATGTTGTTCGTCGACATCAACAACGTGTGCGCCTCGACCTGCGCCTCGAGCGACAGCGGAAGGTGGACCGCCATCTGGTNNGTCGCCGTCGAAGTCCGCGTTGAACCCGCGGCACACGAGTGGATGCAGCTTGATCGCGTTTCCCTCGACCAACACCGGCTCGAACGCTTGGATACCCATTCGGTGCAAGGTCGGGGCGCGATTGAGCATCACCGGCCGATTGTTGATCACTTCCTCGAGGATGTCCCAGACCTCCTCGTCCTTGCGCTCAAGCATCTTCTTGGCGCTCTTGATCGTGTCGGCGTGCCCCAACTCCTTCAACCGCCGAATGATGAACGGCTGATACAACTCCAACGCAATCTTCTTCGGAAGGCCGCATTGGTGCAGTCGCAGCGACGGACCGACGACGATCACGCTTCGCGCCGAGTAGTCCACTCGCTTGCCCAACAGGTTCTCGCGGAACCGACCTTGCTTGCCCTTGATCATGTCGGTCAGCGACTTCAACGGCCGGTTGCTGCTGCCGAGCACGGGACGCTTGCAGCGGTTGTTGTCGAACAGCGCGTCGACCGATTGCTGGAGCATTCGCTTCTCGTTGCTGATGATCGATTCGGGAGCGCGTATCTCGGTGATCTTCTTGAGCCGGTTGTTCCGATTGATGATCCGCCGATAGAGATCGTTCAAGTCGCTCGTGGCGAAATTCCCCGAATCGAGCAGCACCAACGGGCGCAGGTCGGGCGGAATGACGGGAATCACGTCGAGCACCATCCATTCGGGACGATTGTCGCTGTCGCGAATCGCCTCGACGATTTTCAGCCGGTTGATCAGGTCCTTGCGCTTCTGTTTCGAGCCCGTTTCGGCCAGGTCGACGCGCAGCTCGCGCGACAACGAGACCAGGTCGAGATTGATCAGGAGCTTCCGGACGGCCTCGGCGCCCATGTCGGCCTTGAAGTTGCCGTTGGGGTATTGCTCGCGCGCGGCGCGGTATTCCTCCTCGGTCAACAACTGCTGCATTTTCAGCGGCGTGTCGCCCGGATCGGTGACCACGTAGTCCTGGAAGTAGATCACTTTCTCCAGGCTGGTGGTCTTCATGCTCAGCAGGTTGCCCAGTCGGCTGGGCATGGCCTTGAAGAACCAGATATGCACCACCGGCGCGGCCAACTCGATGTGGCCCATCCGCTTGCGGCGCACTCGGCTGTGCGTGATCTTCACGCCGCACCGATCGCAGATCATCCCCTTATACTTCATCCCTCGATATTTCCCGCACGCGCATTCCCAGTCCTTCTCCGGACCGAAAATCCGCTCGCAGAACAACCCGTCCTTTTCCGGACGATACGTGCGGTAGTTGATCGTTTCCGGCTTCTTTACCTCGCCAAAAGACCAACTGCGAATATCGTGCGGCCGCGCAAGACTGATCTTCACGGACGCATAATCGTTAATCCGATCGTATGAGGTTTCGCCAATGCTCACTTGCCGGCACTCCTTATTCGGATTTGATAGCCACGGAATCGGTCCAAGTCGATGGATGTCGAAGTCATTCGTTCTTCAACGCCAACACTCACGCCTGCCCCTTCTCCAACTGCATGTTCAGCCCGAGTCCGCGAACTTCGTTGGTCAAGACGTCGAAGCTGGCCGGGGTGCCCGCCTCCAGCGTGTTCTCTCCCTTGACCATCGACTCGTAGATCTTCGTGCGGCCTTCCACGTCGTCGCTCTTCACGGTGAGCAACTCCTGCAGAATGTAGGCCGCCCCGTACGCCTCCAACGCCCAGACTTCCATTTCGCCGAAACGCTGGCCGCCGAAACGCGCCTTGCCGCCCAACGGCTGCTGCGTGATGAGCGAATAGGGGCCGGTGCTTCGCGCGTGGACCTTGTCGTCGACCAGGTGGTGGAGCTTCAACATATAGATGTAGCCCACGGTCGTCTCCTGCTCGAACTCCTCGCCCGTCCGTCCATCGCGAAGTCGGATCTTGCCTCGCTCCGGAAGCCCCGCTTCGTTCAGGCACTGCCGAATCGTCGGCTCGTCTGCCCCGTCGAACGCCGGCGTCAGGGCCTGGAAGCCCATCTTTCCCGCGGCCCAGCCCAGGTGAGTCTCCAGAATCTGGCCCACGTTCATACGGCTCGGCACGCCCAAGGGATTCAGCAAGATCTGGACGGGCGTTCCGTCGGGCAGATAGGGCATGTCTTCCTTCGGCAGAATTTTCGAGATGACGCCCTTGTTGCCGTGACGCCCGGCCATCTTGTCGCCGACCGAAATGACTCGCTTCGCCGCGATGTAGACCTTGACCATCTGCAACACGCCGCTGCGGAGTTCGTCGCCGCGCTTCATCGAATTCAGCCGCCGATCGCGAGCGTCGATCGCCGCCTCGACCGAGGGCCAAACGGTTTCGTAAATCTTCTCGACGTCCGTCTTGCGCTTCGGGCTGCGGATGTCGAGCGTCTCGAGCCGGAACCCATGGGCCTGCTCGGCCACGTAGCGATGCTCCTGACCCTCGACCAGCGGATTGCCGTCCTCGTCGGTGAGCTTGCGATTGAGCACGGACTCGATCTGCTCGACCAGGTCGCCGAACGCCTTGGCGATCGCCGCGTTTCCCTCCAACTCGGCCCGCTTGAGCGACTCCTCGAATTCCTTTCGTTCTTCCTCCGAAAGGCTCATGCGCCGCGAGAACTTCTGCGTGTCGATGACGATTCCCTCGATTCCGGACGGAACTTCCAGCGAGTCGTTTTTCACGTCCTCGCCCGCGCGGCCGAAAATGGCGTGCAGCAGCTTTTCCTCGGGAGTCAATTCGGTTTTCGACTTCGGCGAGACCTTACCGACCAGGATGTCGCCCGGCTGGACGTAGGTCCCGACCCGGACGATTCCGTTCTCGTTCAGGTTCCGGAGCGCCTTCTCGCTGACGTTGGGGATGTCGCGAGTGAACTCTTCGCGTCCCAGCTTGGTCTCGCGAATCTCGATGTCGAATTCCTCGATGTGGATCGACGTGTACGTGTCGTTCTGAACGAGTTCTTCGCTGATGATGATGGCGTCCTCGAAGTTGAAGCCGTCCCATGCCATGAAGGCAACGAGGATGTTTCGTCCCAAGGCCAACTCGCCGTGATACGTCCCCGCCCCGTCGGCGATGACGTCGCCCTTCTTGACCTCCTGGCCCAAGACGACGATCGGCTTCTGGTTCTGGCACGTGCGTTCGTTGAGTCCAACGAATTTGCGCATCGGGTAGACGTCGCCGCCGATTTCGATGCGACCCGCGTCGACGAACGCGACCTTGCCGTCGCGGCGTGCTCGGACCAACATGCTCGAATTGATGGCCGCCGCCTTTTCCAGCCCGGTTCCGACCAGCGGAGGTTCGGACACCAACAGGGGCACCGCCTGACGTTGCATGTTCGAGCCCATCAAGGCGCGGTTCGCGTCGTCGTGTTCGAGGAACGGAATCAAACCGGCCGACACGCCGATCATCTGGCTTGGCGAGACGTCGATGTACTCGATCTTGCTCGACGGCACCATCATCAAATCGCCGTGATGACGCGCGACGATCAGATCGTCGACGATCTTGTCCTTCTCGACCGGAATGTCGCCCGGCGCCAGGTACGCGTCGTGTTCCTGGTCGGCGCGGAGCCACTCGATCTCGTCGGTCAGTTTGCCGTTGCGGACCTTGCGGTAGGGAGTGACGAGGAAACCGTAGTCGTCCACGCCGGCGTAAATCCCCAGGCTCGAAATCAGACCGATGTTGGTGCCTTCCGGCGTTTCGATCGGACAGATGCGGCC
>DOEZ01000338.1 GCA_003532715.1 Planctomycetaceae bacterium | reverse complement strand
AATACTTGGGGCGTCTATGGCGCGGGATGGTATAACAACCATCCCGGTGCTTGGTGCGCCGCCGGCTGGGGCGCGGGCACGGCGTGGACGGCGGCAAATTGGGACTCCGTCGGCGCCTGGATGAACTACTACCCGAGCCAGCCGGTCTACTACGACTACGGCAACAATGTCACCTATCAAGGAGACAACGTGTACGTCAACGGCCAGGACGTCGGCACCGGGGAGCAGTGCTACCAGCAGGCGACCAGTCTGGCCGCCGCCGGCAGCCAAGCCGACGCGCCGGCCGACGGGGACTGGCTCCCCCTGGGCGTCTTCGCTTTGACCAAGCCCGATCATGCCAAATCCGACCTAACGCTTCAGCTTGCCGTCAACAAGCAGGGAGTCATTCGGGGCAACTACACCGACACCGTGACGAACCACACCCAACTCATTCAGGGATCGGTGGACAAACAGTCGCAGCAGGTCGCTTTCACTGTTGGCGACAACACGGCCAACGTCGTCGAGACCGGACTTTACAACTTGACCAAGGATGAGGCGCCTTGCGTGATCCACTTCGGAAAGGATCGCACCGAGCAATGGTTGCTCGTGCGACTCGAGCAGCAAGGCCAATCCGGCGACGAGACTCCTCCATCGTCATGACGACCCGAATGCGACGTCGTGTCGTGCGTCGTCGCCAATTTGGAGCGAGGTACTTGGCCATTCAATGAACACCGACGCCTTCACGCACCGACGAGGCAATCCATGAACGATACGCCCCGCGACAGTGAGAAAGCGGGCGAACCGCTGAAAAGAGCCGGTTCGCGCCGGCGAATTGCGATTCTAGTCGCTGCCGTGCTCCTGCTGTACGCGATCGCGGCCTACCTTGTTGCTCCCGAGATTTGGGAGCGATACGTGAAGCGTCATCCTTCGCTCGACGACGTTCCCGGCATCACGCTTACCAAGGCGGGAATCCCCGGCGATCCCCTCAATGTGGCTTTGATCGGAACGGAAGCCGAGGTCAAGGGAATCATGGCGGCGGCCGAATGGTATCCGGCCGACTCGCTCTCCCTTCGTAGCGACTTACGAATCGCGGCCGATACGGTGCTCGAACGTCAGTATGACGACGCGCCGGTTAGCAGTCTCTATCTTTTTGGGCGAAAGGAAGATCTTGCCTTCGAGCAACCCGTCGGTCGCGATCCGCGCCATCGCAACCATGTCCGGTTCTGGCGATCGGAGAAGAAGGACCCGGACGGCCGTCCCGTCTGGGTCGGATCCGCCACCTACGACGAGCGAGTTGGTCTGAGTCATACGACGGGCCAAATCACGCACCACATCGGTGCCAACATCGATGCCGAGCGAGATCGTCTCTTCGACGACCTGCGGCGGACCGGCGATCTGACCGAGACCTACGCGGTCGATGGCTTTCATAAGGTACTAAAAGGGCACAACGGTGGCGGTGACCCCTGGCACACGGACGGCCGCTTGTTCGTCGGGGTGATCGCCCTCAAGCAGCCGTGAGGTCCAACGGTTCCGGCGGAACGTCGTGATCGACATTCGAAGCACCTCGGATCGGCAATCTGTGGCGGTCATTCCGTTCGTGCCGCCACCCTTCTCGGCATAATCCCCCCTGGCGGCAAAATCGCCTACAGGGATATTCGCGCCAGGTGCGAAGAATCCTGCTGGACGAGTCTTTCGCGGTACCGAATCCCGTTTCTCCCGGCCCTTCGATGGATGTGCCATGAAAAACGCCATACGAACCATTTCCGCGGTCGCGTGCGTGACAATGCTCTCTCTCGGCCAATTCGCGCAAGGCCAGGGATACGGAACGGACACGCAAAACGTGCTCACGCCGGCTGCCGGCGGCATGGCCGGTGTTAGCATCGCCCTGCCCCAGGACGTGCCGGCCGCAATCTTCGGAAACCCGTCCACCCTGGCGCAATTTCGTGGAACCCAATTCACCTTGGGCGGGGCGTGGGTCGAAGGCTATCCAACGGTCGGTTATGCACCTGAGGTCGGAGAAGCTTATAGCGTTACGTCGCGCACCCAGGGGTTTGCTTCACCTTCGATCGGTGTTATCCAGGATCTTCGCTCGCTCGGCATCCCCGGTGCATTTGGCGTCGGATTCGGGGGCCTAAGCGGCCTGGGTGCCGAGTACCGCGGCCGAGCGCCGGAAGAAAGTTTCCTCAACAACGTCAGCAGCGAATACATGGTGCTTGGCATCAATATGGGGGCGGGCGTCGAATTGACCGAACGCTTGTCGGCGGGCGCCTCGATGACCCTCGGCACCGCTTTCGAACAACTTGGGTTTGTCGGACCGCTTTCGAGTTCCGCCATGGTCCACGATTATGCCTTGCGCGGGACTTTTGGGCTCGACTACGACCTGAATGAATGCAACACACTGGGCATATTCTACCAGACGAAGATGGGATTCCAGTTCCCCAATGCGGTTCGATTCGGCGACGCCTACCACAATCTGAACGTCGATCAGCCCGAGACGATCGGACTGGGCATCGCCAACCGCCGGCTGATGGGCGGCGATTTGCTAATCGCCGCCGACGTCTATTACAAGCTCTGGGAAAGCGCCGACTTATGGAAGGACGTCTTCGTGAACCAATGGGCGTTCGCCGTGGGCACGCAATTGACGCGAGGCAGGCTGAAGTATCGTTTGGGATACTCGTACAATGACAGTCCGATCAACCACAATGTCGGAGACAGCCTCGACGGGTTCCCGGTTGCGCAGGCCAACGTGCGGTTGTTCCAGGCATCGAGTTTGCCGTTCGTGAATCAGCACCGCTTGACGGGCGGCATCGGTATCCAAGGGTTCCTCGTTCCGACGCTCGACCTGGACCTTTTCGCCGGTGGACTCTTCATGTCCGCGGACGAATTCGGCGACAACGCCTATGCGTCGGCCGCCGTCTACTATGTCGGCATGGGGTTGACTTGGCGATACGGCGAGTGCTGCCGCCGACCGCAATGACGCAGACCCTGCTCCTCGGAGACGCCTGCCGCCGAGACGTCGTTTGAAGCGTTGAAAGGCCGACCGTCTACCCCTCCTCCACGAACTCCGGCTCGACCCATCGCGGAATGACGCCCGCCGCGTGGCCCCGACGAAGCAATTCGGCCACGGCCTGCCTGCCTCGCGGGCCGAAGTCGAGCGTCCAGTCGTTGACGTACATGCCGACGAACCGGTCGGCCTTATTCGGATCGAGCCCGCGGCCAAAACCCATCGCGTAGGCCAGTGCCTCCTCGCGGTGCTCCAAGCCGTACTTGATGCTCTGCTTGAGCAGACGATTGACGTCGCGGATCGTCTCGATTCCGAGATCCTTCCGGATGGCGTTCGCCCCAAGCGGCAACGGCAGCCCCGTCTCGTCGAACCACCATTGGCCCGTGTCGAGAACCAGTTCAAGCCCCTGGCTCGCATAGGTCAACTGCCCTTCGTGAATAATCAGCCCGGCCGTCACCGGCGCGCCGCGATAGGCCCCGGCGGCCACGGCGTCGAGAATCTCGTCGAACGGAACAACCACGTGCGCGAAGTCGTGGCCCATGCACATCCGCAGCGCGAGATAGGCCGTGGTCAACGTGCCGGGCACGGCGATGTTCTTCCCGGTCAGCGAGTCGAGTGAGCATTTCTCGCGAGCCACCACCATCGGTCCGTAGCGATCGCCCATGCTCGCTCCGCACGGGCAAAGCATGTACAACTCGGCCAGATGGGCGTAGGCGTGCAGGCTCACGGCGGTCAACTCCAACTCGCCCGAAAACGCGCGGCGGTTGAGCGTTTCGATATCGACCAGTTCATGCACGAACCGATACGGCCCCGTGTCGAGCTTGTCCTTCGCCAACGCATAGAACATAAAGGCGTCGTCCGGGTCGGGACTATGTCCCACGCGTATAAGTCGCTTGGTGTCGGTCACGATAGTTCATCCTCGTAGGGTCGGTCAATCTCGTAGGGTCGGTCAATCTCGTAGGGTCGGTCAATCTCGTAGGGTCAGTTGAGCCTGTAGGGTCGGTCGAGCCTGTAGGGTGGGTCGAGCTCCGCGAGCCCCACCAATACCGCGTGATCATGGTGGGGCTCGCGGAGTTCGACCCATCTACGTGCTCATCGACCCACCGTGTCTGTATTAGGCTTGACATGCCTCGCCAGTCGGCCTATTCTCCGCCCACGATTGTCTCTTGCATCGAGTCCCGTTCGGGCGTGGGACGGGGCAATCCACGTGGAGGAGCAGGCATGGCTGAACGTCACCATCGGGGGTTGCCGTGGAAGACTTGGGCGGCTCGCCTTTTCATGACGGTGGTGTTGCCGTCTTTGGGATTTGGGGGTACGGCCGACGCGGGTGAGCTTGCGGAGCTGCGCGAGGATGTTCGCGCGGAGTCGGACTCGTCGGGTTCCTGGTTCTCGGGCAAGCCGGGCGGCGCGACGTACGATGAACAGGACGATTTCAATCCGCTTGGCGAGCTATTCGGTGAGTTCATCGGCCCCGTCGCGGTCGGCGTGGTCTTGTCGCCGATCCTGGCGCCTCGATATTTCACCGGCGACGACGGCGTTGTCGATGCCTACTTCCCCGGCTATCCGTATCGGAATGCGAGCGACGGGTATCTGATGCTCGACGAGTGGAAGAGTCGGCCGCGGCGTTGGGCGGCCCGGCTGCGGAGCGAGTATTGCGCCGACTTCGGCGACTTGAGCCGCACGGGCGGCCATCTGCTCCTGAGCACCACGCCTCGTTGGGGTCTCGACACCGAGATGAACTTCTTCGAAGAGCGTTTGGGCGACCGTGGTCGCGACGACCTTTGGATGGGTGACTTCAACGTGGTGTATCGCTTTGCGCAGAGCGAACGGTCGGAGTGGCGCGCCGGCATCGGGTTCAATTGGCTCGACGATCCGATCGACACGGACTTCGGGTTCAACTTCACCTACGGTTTCGACTTCTTTCCGGTCAAACCGTTCGTTCTTTCGACGGAACTCGACTGGGGCACTCTTGGCAGCGCCGAAGCGTTCCATTTTCGCACGACCGTCGGCGTGCTGATCCGTCGTGCCGAGGCATACATCGGCTACGAATATCGCGACGTCGACCGGTTTCACTTCGATGGGTTGATTGCCGGCGTGCGTCTTTGGTTCTGAGTGTAGGGTGGGTCGAGCTCCGCGA
>DOEZ01000738.1 GCA_003532715.1 Planctomycetaceae bacterium | reverse complement strand
GGGCGCGGTCGTTGAGGCGGCACCGGAACCCGCCGATTCTTGCACCTTGTTTTCTGATAGTCGCACACCCTGACCGGCAAGATCGACCGATGCCTTGTGGAGCCGCGCGCCTGTTGGGCGCGTCGTCCGATTGATTTTCGCCCGAGTCAAAGAGTTCATGGTCTGGACGCACCCCACCAGCGGAGACGGTCTCGCCAAGCGAGTCGCGATCCGCCTGATAGCCGTATTGCTGGCGACGTTTCTGTCGGCCGGAGCGCTTCGCGCCGACGAGACGTGGCAGGCACTGCTAGACGGACTGCGCGACCGCGATTTGCACGACATGGCCTTGCTTTATCTCGAACGCATGGCCGCCGATCCGGCCTGCCCGGCCGACTTGAATCAAGTGCTCGACTACGAGGCGGGCGTGACGCTGATGACGAGCTTGGGCGATCCGCCCGCTCGCGAGCAAGCCTTGGACGACGCGCAGGCCCGATTCCAAAAATTCCTCGCCGAACATCCCGACCATCCGAGGGCGTCGCTGGCGACGAGCCAACTGGCCAACGTGCTGATCGAGCGGGGGCGGACCCGCAAAATTCGGGCGGAGCGGCCGGAAGTCGATCAGCAGCAGCGCGAGAAGCTGCTCGACGAGGCGCGAGACTTCTTCACCCAAGCACAAACGGCCCTCGCCGAGGCCGAGAAGCGATACCTGGCCGCCCTGAAGAAAATGCGAGCCGACTCGCGCGACGAGTCCTCGCCCGAAGTGCGCGGAATGCAAAGCGACCTGGTCCGCACGAAGTTGTACCTGGCCGACGCGGCCTACGAAATCGCGATGACCCATCCGGCCGACGGCACGGCGCGCCGCAAGAAGCTCATCGAATCGGCCGGGCTCTACAACGCCATCCACGACGCCTATTACACGCGGTTCGTCGGCAAGCTGATCGAGGGCCTGTACGCCCGGCTGCGCGAGGGGCGATGCTATCAGGACGCGGGCCGGTATGTCGAAGCGCTGGCCGTGTACGACGAGGTGCTGGCCGAGTCGAGCAGCTCGCGAGTGCCGCGAGAACTGGCCAACAAGGCGGTGGTGCTGTCCCTCGAAACGCTCACCCATCCCGACGTCAAGAAATACGCCGACGCCATTGCGAAATGGCGAGCCTGGGAGCGGACCGCGCCGGCTAGCGACCAAGTCGGCGCCGACGGGCTGGCGATCAAGTATTCGGCCGCCGTGGCCCATCTCGAACAAATGCGCGGGCTTGACCGGGGGAATCCCGATCGGGCCGCGATGCGCGGCGACGCGCGGCGGTTGTTCCGGCAGGTAGCCCGCCTGCCCGGCGTCTATCGCGCGAAAGCCCAGGAGAAGCTGGCCGATCCGCTCTTGGGGCTTCCGGACGACGGGAAGGCCGAGCCGACCACGTTCGCCGAGGCGCGCGATCGGGCCGAGACGGCGAAGAACCGAATGCAGGCGGCCGTCGTCGAACGGCAGAAGGCCGAGAGCGAGGGGAGAGCCGCCGACGTCGAGAAGTTCGAGCGGCAGACGACCGAGGCAATGGCCGAGGGGATCAAGTATTGCCGCATGGCGTTGAACATGGCCACGCCCGACGCGGCGGACGAGGAACTGAACCTGCTGCGCAACTACCTGGCGTACCTGTACTGGAAGAACGGCGACTTGTATGAGGCGGCCGTACTGGGCCATTTTCTGGCCGATCGCTATCCGGCCAGCCCCGTCGCGCGCCCCGCGGCGCAAATCGCCATGCTGGCCTACGCCGATCTGTACGAGCAGTCGCCGGCCGGGCCGGTCAAGCAGTTCGCTCGCGGGCGGATGGTGGCGACGGCCGAACAGATCGTCGAGCGATGGCCGACCAGCGCCGAGGCCGGCGACACGTGGCTGACCCTGATTCAACAGGCGGCCATGGTCGACGGCGATATCGACGCGGCGATAGCCCATTTGGAGCGGGTTCCCCAGGATTCTCCGCGCCGCGGCCGCGCCGAAGCGATCGTCGGCGACGCCCTCTGGATGGAGTGGGTTCGCGCGATGCAGGCCGACCCGGCCGATCGACCCAACCCGAAAGAACTCGACGAGCTGCTCGGCCGCGCCGAGGCCCTTCTGGCCGCGGGCGTGAAGCGTCTGACGGCCGAGGGAAAGGTCGACGCGTCGCTCGTCGCGGCCCAATACTCGCTGGCGCGCATCTATCTCGAACAGAATCGCCCGGAAGAAGCCGTCAAGGTGCTCGACGAGCCGACGGTCGGTTTGGTGGTCCTGGCGGGCAAGGGCAATCTGCCCGGCGCCGCCCAGGGCTTCGAGTCGGCCATCCACAAGACGGCGCTGCAGGCTTACGTGGCCGCCCAGGAATTGGACAAGGCCGAGACGGTGATGGACTCGCTGGAAAAGAGCGTGGCGGCCGGAGGCGACGCCGAGGCGGCCACTCGCCTGACCGAAGTCTACATCGGCCTGAGCCGCGATCTGCAGAAGACGCTCGAATTGCTCCGCGAACAAGGACGGACCGACGAGGTGCTCAAGGTATCGCGCGGGTTCGAACTGTTTCTCGACCGGATCGCGCGGCGCCAGCAGGGGAACACGTTCGGTTCGCTCGCCTGGGTCGGCGCGACGTTCGCGGAAATGGGGACGCGTTTCGACACCGAGGGAAAGACGCTCTCGCCCGAAGCCAAGAAATACTACGACCAGGCCGTCACGGTCTATCGCGAGATTCTCAAGCGGTCGGCGGACAATCCGCAATTCGTCGGCGGCGAAGGCGCGATCGACGGGGTCAAGATCCGGATGGCGCGGTGTCTGCGCCGCCTCGGCAAGTTCGCCGAGGCGATGGACCTGTTGGTCGACGTGCTCCGTTTTCGCAATCGCATTGTCGAAGCGCAGGTCGAAGCCGCCTTGACCTATCAGGAATGGGCCGCCGCGTCGGGCGACGCGAGAAAGTACACCCAGGCGATCGAAGGCGGCCGGTCGGCCCGGCGCAAGGACGGCACGCAGGTACACGTCGTTTGGGGCTGGCAGAAGCTGGGCAACGTGACGCTTCGTTCCAGCGCGACCCTGTCGACGTTCCACGAGGCGCGATACAACCTGGCGCGGTGCCGGTTCGAGCAGGCCGTGGGACTGTCGGGCGACCAACGGAACGGCATGTTGGCTCGGGCCGAGAAAGACATCGAGGTCACGCGATTGCTCACGCCCGACATGGGCGGCGACGCCTGGCGCGACCGATACGACTCGCTGTTGAAGAAGATACAAACCGTCCAAGGGAAAAGCCCGGCCGGCTTCGGCGCGACATCGAAATAGCTCGAAGAAGAATATGGAACCGCGGATGAACGCGAATGAGACGGCGGGTTGTGTTGAAACGAGAAAGAACGACTCTTGGTGAATTCATGAAGACCCCTTCCCTGGTATATCGAAGCGGCATTCTGGCGGTGGTCCTTTGCCTGGCGGTGGCCGACGCGGCGCATGCGATCGACACGGTCAAGCGAAAGGGGCAGGACAGCGTGTTGGGTCGTGTTTCGTCGATGGACGCCAAGAAGGTCGTCGTGACCCGCGGCGCGGCCAAGACGTCGGTTCCGGTCCAGGAGATCGACACCATCATCTTCGACGGCGAGCCGCCCGCGCTGAGCCTCGCCCGGGCGAACGTCGCGCACGGGCGGTACGAAGACGCGCTGCGAGGGCTCGACGAAATCAAGACGGGCGAAATCAAAGGTAAGATGATTCGGGCGGACGTCGAGTTTCTTCAGGCGTTCTGCGCGGCCCAACTGGCGCTCCGCGGTGACGGGAGCATTTCGGAGGCCGGCCGGCAGATGGACCGCTTCGCGTCGACCCACCGCGACAGCTACCGCTGGTTCGAGGCCAATCGGCTCGTAGGCGATCTGCTGGTGGCCAACCGTCTCTACGATCGGGCGATCGACTATTACGCCAAACTGGCCGACGCGCCGGCAGTCGAGTATCAGATTCGAGCGGTCGTCGACACCGGTTGGGCCCAACTCGCCGCCGGCAAATACGACGAAGCTCTGGCGTCGTTCGACAAGGCGATGACAATGCAAGCCGAAGACGACGACCGGGCCAAGGCCGACGTCGCCGTCCAGCGCGCGCTGGCCGAAATCGGTCGAGTTCGGTGCCTCGCGTCGAAGGGAATGGCCGACGACGCCGTCAAACAGATTCGCGAGATCATCGCCCGAACCGACCCCAAGGACGTCGTCCTGGGCGCGCGGGCGCACAACGCCCTGGGAACGGCGTTGCGAGCGGCGGGCCGGCCCCAAGACGCCCTATTGGCGTTCTTGCACGTCGATGTGCTCTATTCGTCCAGCCCCGAGGACCACGCCGAGGCATTGGCCAATCTGGCCGAGCTATGGCAGGAAGTCCGCAGAACCGACCGAGCCATCCAGGCCCAAGAAACCTTGCGACTGCGATACAAGAACAGCCGCTGGGCCCCACAATAGGGGGTATTGGGCGATTTGCCCTGTCGGCAGACGCCTTTGGAGCGAGCCATAATTGAGCTAGACTGACGAACGAGAACAGAGAACAGAACCAATATCCATTTGGAGGTTGACATGCGTCATTGGAATCGTCCCGCGATCTGCTTGTGCATCTTGATGCTCGCGTTGGGTGTCTTTTTTGTGCCGGCTTTGGCGTGG
>DOEZ01000239.1 GCA_003532715.1 Planctomycetaceae bacterium | reverse complement strand
GACGCTGCCCGAGCCGTTCGAACCGTCGGCGACATTGGCCAACCCGTTCGACGAGTTGGTCCGCGCCTATTTCGACGCAATCCCGGCCGTGTTCCGCCGTCCGGCGGCGCAACTCGAGGCATGGCTGACCCATGCGGTCGAGCGGCATCGGCCGCGGGCCATTTTGTGTCTGCGACGCGTATGGTGCGACCTGTGGCACGCCGCATTGCCGCGGTTGAGGGAGACGGCCGGCGTGCCGGTGCTCGATCTCGACCTGGATGACGAACAGGAAGGGGGCCAACAGCGATTGACTTCGCGAATCGAGGCGCTTTTCGAGTCGATTCGCGACCGCGCCGCGACTCGCGTCCTACCGCCCGACGGATGAGCCCTGCCCGATCGGGTTCGGGGACCGAACGCCACCACAACCAGCAACAACGATGAGCGACAAGGCCGAAAAAATCACGCTTGCCCAGTGGGACGACCGCTATCGGGCCCTTTGTTGCGGCGGACTCCACGAGTCGGCCGACGGGGGGCCGCTGCGCCGACACGTCGACGAAGGGGGCGATCGGCGGTTGCTGCATTTGCGCATGGACAATTCGGCCGCCGCGCTGCGGTTGTGGAATCTGTTGCTTAGCGAAGAATCGCGGCTGCGTCGCGCGCGGGAGCAAGGCGTGCTGTTGGTCGGCACGATGAAGGATCTGGGCACCGTGCCGGTGATGGCCTATGCGTTGGACAACGTCATCGCCTTCTATCCCGACGGGGCCTGGTGGACGCCCTGTCTGATGGAACACAACGAGGGCCTGCTCGCGCTGGCCGATCGGCTGGGCGTCGACGATTCGTTTTGCCCGGTGCGGGCCATGTTGGCCGCGATGGTCAACGGCGAGCATTTTCCGATTCCCGACACGCTCGTTTGCAGCGTCGGAGCGGTCTGCGACGACATGGCGGCCATCGGCCAGCGGATCGAAGAGTTGGGTTTTCCGGTCTTCTGGTGGGAAATTCCTCATCGGCGCGCGTCCGAGCCGGGCGAGCCGAGCGTCGAGTTGCCCGGCGGATTGGTCGTCGCGCAATCCCAGGTCGATTTCGTTCGCGACGAATTGGACCGCGTGCGGCGTCACCTGGAGACGGCCAGCGGTCAGAAGCTCGACGAGGCGCGTCTTGCCGAGGGGATTCGGCGAGCCAACGAGGTGCGTCGGCGCATTGCCCGGCTGCGACGGTTTGCGTATCTGGGCGATCCGTGCCCCTTGCCGGCGCTGGAAATGATGATCGCCGAGATTTTGGCGATTCATTTTTGTTCCGACTGGGCCGCGACGGTCGCCGTGCTCGACGACCTGCTGATCGAGGTCCGCCGACGGCTGATTGCCGGCGATGGCGTTTGCCCGGCCGGCGCGGCGAGGATTTTCTGGGTCAACCCGCCGGCCGACCTCCGGGCGATGAACCTGCTGGAGGAAGCGGGCGCCCGCGTCTGCGGCACCGACTACATGATCGCCCACGCAATCGACGAGATAAACCCCAGCCCGAAGGGCTACAACTCCGTAGCCCAGGGCAACGCCCTGGGTACCGAACCGGAACAACATGCAACGCCCTGTAAGGGCAAAACAAAGGGCGCCGGCGAACCGCCTCCATCCCTTTATCTTCTGGCGCAAATGGCGTTGGCCGATCCGATGGTCGGGCCGACGACCGAGCGCGCCGAACGGATTTGTCGTGAAGCGGCCCAAAACGGCGCCGAGGCCGTCGTCGTCTCGCGCATCCCCGGCGCGAGCCACTGCGCGACCGAAGCCCTGGTGATCGGCCGGTTGGTGCATGAACAATTGGGCATTCCGGTTCTCGACCTCGAAATTCCACCGCTATTGGACCCCATGGAACCAACGATTCGGACGCGGCTCGAAGCCCTGGTCGAAACCGTGATCAACAGGAGACAACCATGATATCGGCAGGCATCGACGCGGGCTCGCGGACCATGAAAGCGGTCCTCTGGAACCGGGTGGAAAAACGAATCGTGGCCAGCGCGGTCGCCGACCAGGGCATCGACCAGGATGCCTTGGCGCGAAGTCTGTTCGACCGGCTGTTGGACGAGAACGCCATCCAGCGCGAGTCGGTCCGCGCGATCGTGGCGACCGGCTACGGACGGAAGCTGGTGAGTTTCGCCGATCGGGCCGTCACCGAGATCACTTGCCAGCGGTGGGGCGTGCGCCGGCAGACGCCCGAGGCGCGGACCATCGTCGACATCGGCGGCCAGGACAGCAAGCTGATCCGACTCGACGAGTATGGCGGCGTGGCCGAGTTTTCGATGAACGACCGATGCGCCGCCGGCACGGGCCGGTTTCTGGAAGTCGTCGCCACGCGGCTGGGCGCGAAAATCGACGCGCTGGGCCGGCTGGCCGCCGAGAGCCAAAGCCCGGCGCATATCAGCAGCATGTGTGTCGTCTTCGCCGAGACCGAAATCGTCGGCCTGCTCGCCTCGGGCGTTTCGCCCCACGACATCGTCGCCGGCGTCCAGGCGTCGATCGCCGGCCGGGTCGCCGCCATGAGCGCCCGGTCGGTCGAAAGCCCGATCGTCTTCACCGGCGACGTGGCCCTGGTGCCGGGCATGACCGAAGCGCTCGCGGCTGCCTTCCAACAACCGGTCGCCGTAGTGCCCAAGCCGCAAATCACCGCCGCCTTAGGCGCGGCCCTTCTGGCGGCCGGCGAAGGCGACGGACGGGTTGCAGGCCACTGACCGAGCGGCACGCGGCGGCCATCGGATTCACGGTT
Organism: Planctomycetaceae bacterium; assembly: GCA_003532715.1. Lineage (GTDB taxonomy): Bacteria > Planctomycetota > Planctomycetia > Pirellulales > Thermoguttaceae > UBA11386. Next base: position 3,840 of record DOEZ01000239.1, on the reverse strand, counting down.
TGGAGACGAAACCGTTACAGCAGTTCAAACGCCATTCACTCCCGACGGTTGATCGTCCCCCTGGTTTTTTCGTCTCCATCCCATGAGCAAGAAGGCGATGGCAAAGCAAAGACTGACCACGTAGCACTCGACGAAGTAGACGAGAAGATCGTCACCTCCATCCGAGATGCCCCGTCTAGCTGCCTCTGAACGCAGCGACCAGACTCCGTAGTAACAGGCTCCCACGACAATAATTGTGGGAATGAAGAATCCCAAGTATTTCGGCAATCGTCCTGAGCATACGACTTCGAGCAGGATGAATAGAACAACGGATGTCCCAACAAACGGGCTGACTATTAGACCAAACGGCGCGGTTTCCACCGAGCGGATCGCACAATACAGGCAACCCACCGCGGTAGCACCGATAATTGCCCAGATTCCGCGCCAAACGCCCTTGCGTAGCGTCAAGCCCATGTTGCATGCACCTCTTTGTGATGTCTGCATTGTGAATGAACGGAATCCCACACAGACAGTCCCCGACGCCTTGGACACCGCCTCGGAGGAGCTTTCCGGACTACATCGGCTTGGTCGTTTCGGTCGCGAACGGCTGTCTTGGCGTGAGCATCAGCATGAGCGATTGTAGGGGCTTGTCTTTTCCCTCGCTCACTGTACGCAAGCCGCTGATAAGAAGTGTCTGCCCGGCTCGCATTTCGACGGCGCCTTCGATGACAAGGGTTCCCACCTCGGGGGTGTTGCAGAGCCGAACACTCGAAATCCCATTCGGCGCGTCGTCGTCCGAGATCTCGAAGTCGAAGTCTAGGTTGGAATCGACGACACCCGAAATTGTCGTCCTGCAATCCAAACGAAGCCGTCCATCGCCCAGCGGCAGAGCCTTCGAATGAATCACCATACCCTCGCTGATCATGCGCAGTTCGGGGCGACCGTTTTCCATTCCCGCAAGAAATGGTTTCTCGGTGCAATCGGCGGCGACCATCTCGCGACCGGAGCAAGCGGTGATCTTCGGCAGGGAAGAAGAACTCCCCCGACGATCACCCATGACAAGTTCGGACAGTCGCGCCGCTTGATCCTCGTCGAGCACCTGGTAATGAACCCGCGACTCTTGTTCCGAAAATCGCCTCGCGCGAAGTCCGATGGGCGTTGCGCCGGAATGCGGATGCCCCGCGGAATCGGACGGCTCGTGGTTGCGTCGTGGATCGTCATTCCCCGGCGCATCAATGCTGCTGACGAGCCATTCGCCGATGGACTCAACTTCGGATTCCGTCGCCCACACGAAGCGGATTTCGAGCCTCATCACTTGTTCGAATCCCTGCTCGCGCAGCACCCGCGCGCTTGCGGCTATCTCGTCGTGTTGTCCAGGCGCGGCCAGCACGGTCAACACGCCGCCGGACCATTCATGCGAATCGGCCCCCCGAACAGAATAGGGTCCCTCGGCCTGAAGCAGGATATCGGTCAATAGGCTCTTGGCTTCTTGTTCGTCGTTCGCCAGACGCGTCCGCGCGGCCATGTCGATCAGGTCGTGAAGATCGTAGTCGCGGCTGACCAGCGACGCGCGCCGCGCCGCCTCGCGACGATCCATGAATTCCTTGATGTCCTCCTCGCCGCCGATTCCCACCGTTATGCTACTTTCGGCCATGGGGCGGTGAAGCAGCGAACAAGCCGCGCTGGAGTAGAGCAAACCGGCCATCAGAACCACCGCCAACCACCGCCAACATCCTTGTCCGCCGGCCATGATTCGTTCCCTGTCGCTTGAATTGTCCCGAGGAGAAGCCAACCGAAGAAATACACCCTCCTAAAGGTGGAGTATCCTACCGGCTCTCCCGCCTCCGAGCAAGATCAGGTTTCCGTGGGGGATGCACTCTGGCTGGCGGCAGTATAACGCGGAATTATGGGTTGACCATCACGGGCCCGCCCTTCCCAGGGGTCGTTGCTTGCCGAGATCCGCTTGACCGCAATACCTAGACTGTCTATAATAAATGCATGAAATCAATTCATGGTGACAAGTTGCGTGGGCATCTGGAGACATTGATCCTCTCCGTACTCGAACGAGGCGAGGCGCACGGGCTGGAGATTCTCCACCGATTGGATCAGGCGGGGTGCGGTTTGTTGCACCTGAAGGAAGGCTCTCTTTATCCGGCCCTGTATCGTTTGGAGGAATCGGGGAAGATTCAGGCTGCCTGGGAGGAAGAGCCGCACGGACGGCGCGGCGCCCGACGCCGCCTATACCGACTGACCACGAAAGGCAAGCGGGAGCTGGCCAAGGGACGCGTGGAATGGGCGAGTTTTGTCCGAGTCATCAGCGAAATCATGGGGACGCCAGCATGGACGACATGATCTTGCAGAAATTGAAGATCGTCGTGGAACGGTCAGTGCGGCCTGTCCGGGCGACGATGGCCCGCAAACGCCGCATGCGAGAAGAACTGCTGGCCCACCTGGTAGCCATCGTCGAGGAAGAGGTTGGCCGACTCGGCGACGAGCGGGCCGCCCTCGAACAGGCGAAGCTGCGTTTTGGCGATCCGCGAGAACTGATCGGCCAGACTCAAGAGACCGTTCCTTGGTGGACCCGAATCGAGTGGTTCTTCGAGAAGTGGCCGTTCGAGCCAGGACGACCCGCATGGCGTCTTGCGCGGGATGTGGGGTTGCTCGTTTTCGGAGGGTATGTCGCAGTGGCGACATTGTTTCTGGTCCCGGTCTTGCTGATTCGCGAGAGGCAGGGTGAGATTGGCACGGCGGTCTTCGCCATATTCCTGTTGGCTGTCTTCACCGCCCTCTTTACGTTCACATGCCTCCTCTCGTTGGATCGAATGTCTCTGGCTATGTGGAGGTGGAATTCCGGTCGAAGCCGGTGGAGGCTCGTCCTCTACACGTTGGCGTCCATCCCCGTGTTTCCAACGCTGACATTCATGTTGTATTGGGGGCTTTCCCTCGACTCTTCGATGATGGCAAGCGCTCTGCGGCTGGCCTGCTGCGCGGCCTTTGTGTTTCCGGTGTTATTGCTCGTGATGGCCCGGCAAATTGCCGACGAGAGGCGCGACGATGAAGGGTGGATGAGCTTGGAAATCGAGGAGTAGCTGTCAGGGTCCGGAAGAACCAAACGGGTCGTCCACGAGCTCTCCAAGACACGGCCACTGGTCATTGTGGTGGAAACGGCGGGTCTCGGCAACCGTGCCGCCTGGGTAGGTTTCCTGGACGATTCCTTGAGTCAACACGTCGTGCCGCAATCAACCGACGCCTCTTGGGCCTGACGGCCCCCCGATAGGCAAGCTATCGGGGCGACCCTGCTGTTCGCACGCAAACTTCGCGGTGAACAAACTCTGCTGTCGGCAACCGCTCGGCTCAGCCCATGTCAGGCGTCCAGAGTTTCCGCTTTTCTCCCGATGCGCCTTCTCCGTCGGGCGTCCAGAGTCCCGACGAGGGCTCGGACGACGGTTCGTCGAACGGTTGGTCGAGCGATTCGGAGTACGGCTCGTCCAACTCGTTGGGCGTCCCTTCGCGCCTTCCGAGCCACCGGCCTTGCTCGTCGACCAGCCCAACGTCGATCATCAGTTGGCGAATGGCCTGGGCGATGCCCGGTTCGCTAATATGTTCGCTCGCCAAATGGTCGAACACGCGTTTCGCCTGCTGGGCGTCGCCGGAAGTCAGGCGGAATCGGAGTTCGCACAGATCCCACGGGGCCGAGGACTTGCCAACCGATTCGGCCAACGAGCGGCCCGCGTCGAGAAATCCCTTTACTTGCTCGGCGTCGCTCGCGAGATGGGTCATCGTGACCAGCGTTCGCTCCTTGACCTCGGCGGTGATGCCGGGCCGCTCGACCACCTCGGCCGCGATGCGGCGTGCGGCCTC
>DOEZ01000517.1 GCA_003532715.1 Planctomycetaceae bacterium | reverse complement strand
TCGGGAAAAGGGGAAAGGGGGGAAAGGGAAAAAAGTACTGGCCAATCGGTTGCCCAAGAGCAACTTCCGCGTTGTTTCGATCGTCGCATGTGGCTACTCCAAAGAAGCCCTGCATTGCGACGAGAAGTTGTTCTTCGACGACCGTTAACATGAATGCCGCATCGCAAGAGACGATCTAACTCTCTTTTCCTTTTTCCCCCTTTCCCCTTTTTCCGATCGTAAAAGGCTTTGTCAAAGAAGAAGGCCCTGCCGTGAATACGCCCCAACAGACCGTCCGCGTTGAACTGGCCGAGCGAAGTTACGACATCCGCATCGGCTCGGGCAATTTGCCCGAGGTCGGGGCGTTCTTGGTTTCGCTGGGCGACGTGTCGCACGCGGTGATCGTCACCGACACGAATGTGCAAGAGCCGCACGCCGAGCGGGTCGCCGAAAGCCTCGCCGGACAAAATCTGGCCGTCGATCTGATCGCTGTCGAGCCGGGCGAACCGTCGAAATCGGTCGAGTTGGCCAACGGGCTCTGGGAGGGCCTGCTCGAACTGGGGGCCGACCGGCGAACGGTCGTTGTCGCCGTCGGCGGAGGCGTGGTCGGCGACCTCGCGGGTTTCGTCGCCGCGACCTACGCCCGAGGTATTCGCTTCTTCCAGACGCCGACCAGCCTGCTGGCCCAGGTCGACAGCAGCGTCGGCGGCAAGGTTGGCGTCAATCTGCCCGAGGCGAAGAACATGGTCGGCGCGTTTCTGCAGCCGATCGGCGTGTTGATCGACACGGCCACGCTCGATACGCTTCCGCGGCGCGAGTATCTCGCCGGGCTGGCCGAGGCGGTCAAGTACGGTCTGATCCTCGACGCCGAATTGTTCGACATGCTCGAAGCCAACACGGCGGCCGTTCTCGAACGCGAGGCCGACTTGTTGATCGACGTCGTTGCCCGCTGCTGTCGGCTCAAGGCCGAGGTAGTGCGTCAAGACGAACGCGAGGAGACCGGAGTGCGAGCCGTGTTGAACTACGGGCACACGTTCGGCCACGCGTTCGAGAAGCTTGCCGGCTACGGCGAGATTCTGCACGGCGAGGGGGTGGCGATCGGCATGGCGTGCGCCGCGCGGCTGCCCCGACGGCTCGGCCGGGTCGACGATGCATTTGTCGCTCGCCAGAACGGGTTGCTCGGCGCGTTGGGCCTGGCGGTCGATCGACCCTCGCTCGATTCCGACGCGGTGCTCGACGCGATGATGCATGACAAGAAGGTAGCCCACGGTCGGCTGCGATTCGTTCTGCCGAAGCGACTGGGCGAGGTCGAATTAGTCGGCGACGTCGATCCGGCCGACGTCTTGGCCGTGTTGACCGAATGACGGGTCTTACCACGAAGGACGGGGCTTACCACGAAGGACACGAAGAGCATGAAGGACTGAGAAAGAAAACTCCGACAGTATCATCCGTCGATGGAATATGTCCTGCTGTCTTCGTGATCTTCGTGCCCTTCGTGGTGTTTCAGAGTATTCTTAAGTTATGAACCGACTGCATATATGTCGTCTTTTGGGCCTCATCGCCCTGTTGATCGGCGTCTCGATGCTCGCGAGCCTGCCTTGGGCCTTTCCGTGGTTTGGGCCGGCGCGCCAGATCGAAACCCGGGGAATCGTCGGGCTGCTCGGCGCGATGGCCGTTTGCGCCGCGGTGGGCGCCGCGCTGTTGCGCATCGGCCGGTCGAGCGTCGGCGCGACGCTGTTTCGTCGCGAGGCCATCGCGGTGGTCGGCCTTGGATGGCTCTTGGCGACACTGCTCGGCGCGCTGCCGTTCTGGTTCGCCGGCGTTTCGACCGGGCGAACGGACGAAGGCCGGCCCATCGCCATGGGCCTGGTGGACGGCCTGTTCGAATCGGCTTCGGGCTTCACCGGCACGGGGGCCACCGTGTTGACCGATCTGGAAGATGAAGCCTTGGTGCCGCGAGCTATTCTCTTCTGGCGCAGCGAGACCCATTTTCTCGGCGGGTTGGGCATCATGGTCTTGTTCGTGGCGATCCTCGGCATGGGTTCGGCCGGAAAGACGCTGATGCTCACCGAGATGCCGGGTCCGACGCAAGAGGCGCCCCACGCACGCACGCAACGAGCCGCCTGGATCTTCGCCGCCATCTACGTCGGCCTGAACATCGTGCTCACCGCGCTCCTTTTGGTCGAGGGAATGAGTCTGTTCGACGCGCTTTGCCATTCGTTCGGCACGATCGCCACCGGGGGTTTCAGCACCTATAACAAGAGCATCGAGTGTTTTCAGAGCCTCCCGATCGACTTGACGATCACGCTGTTCATGGTCGTCGCCTGCACCAACTTCACCCTGTTGTACTTCGTCGTGATCCGCCGGCCGAGCCGACTGCTTGGCGACGTCGAGTTTCGGACCTATATCGCGATTCTGACCGTCGCCACGCTGATGGTGGTCGCCTTCGGGCTTTCCCATTCCGACTTCCCCGACGTTGGCTCCGCCTTGCGGTACGGCTCGTTCCAGGTCGTGTCGATCATGACCAATACGGGTTTCGGCACGGCCGATTTCGATCGGTGGAACGACTTCAACCGGGGATTGCTGCTTTTGCTAATGTTCATCGGCGGTTGCGCCGGCAGCACGAGTTGCAGCATCAAGGTGATTCGCTACATTCTGTTGGTCAAGATTCTCCGCCTCGAGATCGAGCAAATCTATCACCCCAACGTGGTCCGCCACGTGCGGCTGGGCAGCAAGGCGTTGACCGAGCCGAATCTGCGGAAAGATGTCTTGCTCTACTTCGCCGTCTTCCTGCTGCTGTTCGTCGTGGCGTGGCTGCTATTGGTGGGAATCGAACCGGGCAGCACCTGGACCGACAACGGCCGGTCGGTCCACGACAAGCTGATCGACTGCGCGGCCGCCGTGGGCGCCACGTTCAACGGGGTGGGGCCTGGACTGGGCATCTGCGGCGAAAGCCAGAACTACGCGAGCTTTCACTGGCCGAGCAAGACGATTCTGGCCGGCATGATGCTCCTGGGCCGCCTCGAAATCTTCGTCCTGCTGGCACTGTTCATGCCCGACTTCTGGCGACGGAAGTGAGCCCGGGACGCCTGTCGTTCGAGTCAAGCAGGCCAAAACGCGCTTTCGGACCCCCTCGTTCGTTGGTATAATCGAGAGATCGGCTCCTTCGATTTCCAACACGGTCGCCCATGAAGAAGTTTCTGACGGTTGTTTTGATTCTCGCGGTCCTCGGCGGGCTGCTCATCGCCGGCGGCATGAAACTTCACGCCGCGTGGCGCACCCGGCACAAACCCAAGTTCCACGAAGCGAGCGTTGCGCAAGGCGAGATCGTCGCCGTTGTCAACTCGACCGGAACGATCCAGCCGGTGCTGCGTGTGTCGATCGGCACGTTTGTCTCCGGACCGATCAGCGAACTGTCGGCCGATTTCAACGATCGGGTCGAGAAGGGTCAGCTTCTCGCTCGCATCGACCCGCGGATCTACAACGCGGCGGTCGCCCGCGACGAGGCCACGTTGGCCACGGCCAAGGCGGAGATGGCGCGCGTAATTGCGCTGCGCCAACAGGCCATCAACGACGAGAAGCGAGCCGAGCAACTCCGCGAGATCAACCCCGAATATCTGGCCGACTCGGTCATGGACCAGTACCGGTTCCAACGGCAGTCGTTCGACGCGCAACTCCGGGTGGCCGAGGCGTCGATCAAGCAGGCCGAGGCGATGCTCGAGAACTCGCAAGCCAACTTGGGTTACACCGAAATCCGCTCGCCGGTCGACGGAATCGTCATCGACCGAAAGATCGACGAGGGGCAGACGCTCGCCGCGCAGTTCACCACGCCCGAATTGTTCGTCGTTGCGCCCGACATGGACAAGGAGATGTACATCTACGCCTCGGTCGACGAAGCCGACATCGGGTTGATCCGCGAGGCCCAGCAGCAAAAGGCCCTCGTCGAGTTCACCGTCGACGCCTATCGCGAGGATCTCTTCACCGGGCAAATCGACCAGATTCGCCTGAACCCCACGACGTTGGAAAACGTCGTTACCTATCCGGTCGTCGTCAAGGCGCCCAATCCCGACATGAAGCTGCTGCCGGGCATGACAGCCAGCCTGTCGTTTCGCGTGGGGCAGCGGCAAGACGTGTTGAAGATTCCCAATTCCGCCTTGCGATTCTATCCCAAGCCCGAGCACGTTCATCCGGACGACCGCAAGATTCTCGAAGGGGCCGCGAAGGTCGAGCTCGCCGAAGACGAAGACCAGACCGCGAGAGACAAACGATCCGCCGCGGAGAAGGCGGACGACGGCCGAAAACGGAATCAGCGCCACGTATGGATTCTCGAAAACCAATTGCTTCGCGCCGTGCCCGTCACGACCGGCTTGAGCGACTACACCTTCACGGAGCTGATCGAGGGCGATCTTAAGGTAGATCAGAAGCTCGTGATTCGCGTGGAGGCGCCGTAGCCGATGCACCTTCTGGTTACGATCCGAATTGCCCTGCGAGCCCTGCGCAAGAATAAGATGCGCGCCGGATTGACGATCCTCGGCGTCGTGATCGGCATCGCCGCCGTGACGGCCATGGTCTCGATCGGCCAGAGTGCAAGCAAACTCGTCCAGGGGCAATTCGAGTCGCTTGGAACCAACGTCATCGTGATCTTCGCGGGCAGCCAGCGACATGGGCCGGTCCGGCACGGACAGGGAACCATGCCGACGCTCACCGCCGGTGACAGCGAAGCCATCGGCAGGGAATGCTCGGCCGTGCTCGCCTCGTCGCCGATCGTCGGGGCGGGCGGCCAAGTCATTTACGGCAACACGAACTGGCGGCCTCGCGAAATGGTCGGCGTTGGAGCCGACTACCTGACGGTGCGCAACTGGTCGCTGCGCCACGGAGGCTTCTTCACCGAGCGCGACATCGCTTCGTCGGCCAAGGTATGCGTCATCGGACACACGCTTGTGGCGAAGCTTTTCCAGACGTCCAACCCGCTGGGCGAAACGATTCGGATATCAAACATTCCGTTTCGGATCATTGGAATCCTCGAGCCCAAAGGCGCGAACCTGGTGGGCGAGGATCAGGACAACATCATTATGATGCCCCACACGACCGTGGCCAAGCGGTTGCGCCGCCGTTCGTTCGAGACGGTCGACATCATTCTCGTATCGGCTCGCTCGGTCGACCAGATGGCCGAGGCCGAAGAGCAAATCCGTCAACTGCTTCTCGAACGGCATCGCATCGGTCCCGGCGAGCCGTCCGATTTCGAAGTCAAAAACACGACCGAAATCGCCAACGTGCTGGCCATCATCACGGGGACGATGACGCTGCTGCTCTCGTCGATTGCCGGCATCTCGCTGGTCGTCGGCGGCGTGGGCATTATGAACATCATGCTCGTTTCGGTCACCGAACGCACCCGGGAAATTGGCATCCGCATGGCCGTCGGCGCCCGGGGCGGCGACATTCTGCGTCAATTCCTGATTGAGTCAGTCATGCTGGCCATGATCGGGGGGCTTCTGGGATTCGCCTTGGGAGTCGGCGCGTCGACCGCGATCACCGCGGTGATCAATACGCTCATGAAGACGGTCGAGTGGCCGACCGTCGTCTCGCTGCCGGCCGCCGTGTTAGCTATCGTTTTTTCGAGCGCCGTGGGAATCGCTTTCGGGTTCTACCCGGCCTGGCGGGCGTCGAAACTCGATCCGATCGAGGCGCTTCGGTATGAGTAGCCCCCTCATCACGCTCGACAACGTCTGGAAGATCTACGACCTGGGCGAGGTCAAGGTCGAGGCTCTGCGCGGCGTGTCGCTGACAATCGGGAAGGGTGAATACGTCGCCCTGATGGGCGCGTCGGGCTCGGGCAAATCGACCCTGATGAACACGCTGGGTTGCCTCGACCGGCCGACCAAGGGGAGCTATCTGCTCGACGGCGAGGAAGTGACCGACATGTCGCGCAACGGCCGCGCCCGCCTCCGCAATCGCCGGATCGGCTTCGTCTTTCAGAATTTCAACCTCCTGGCTCGAACCAGCGCGGTCGAAAACGTCGAGCTGCCCC
>DOEZ01000478.1 GCA_003532715.1 Planctomycetaceae bacterium | reverse complement strand
GATGTCGGCCCCGTCGAAGCACTCGCGGATTGCCGGTTCGGGCCCGACGACGGTGAACGTGACGTTGGGTTTTTGGAGGTCCGTCAGTTCGTGGATGCGGCCGACTCGCCGAACGGTTCCATGCACGAGGATGGCCACTTGGTCGCAAACCAACTCGACCTCCTGCAACAAGTGGCTGTTGATGAAGATCGTCTTTCCCTCGGCCTTCAGTTCCTGAAGCACGGCCCGCATCTCGCTGCGACCGACCGGATCGACGCCATCGGTCGGTTCATCGAGAATCAGCAGGCGCGGATCGTGGAGCAGCGCCTGGGCGAGCCCGAGCCTCTGCAACATGCCCTTCGAGTATTTCCGGACGCTCGTCGTCCCCCAGTCGGCGAGTCCCACGCGGCGCATCAGCACCGGACGTCGACGGCCGACTTCGGCAGGCGATAGACCGCTGAGGCCGCCGTAGTAGGTCATCGCCGTGTTGCCTGTCAGATGTCGCGGAATGCGATGGTTTTCGGGCAGGTATCCGACGTCGCGCCGTCCTCGCCGCTCGCCCGCCGGACGACCCATGAGCCGGGCATCACCCCCCGTCTTTCGCACCAGGCCAAGCAACACCTTGATGAGGGTGGTTTTTCCGGCTCCGTTCGGCCCCAGGAGACCGAAGATCGAACCCGATTCGACCGAGAACGACACGCCGCGAAGCGCTTCGACCGGACGCCGGTTGAACCAGCCGCGTCGATAGGTCTTCGCGAGCGATTCGACTTCGATCGGATCGTGGTTCATTTCTGTGTCCGAGGAGATGTACCGGGACTGTTCGGGAGTCCATGCTAACCCGAATGGCAATCGAGAGGTTTCCAACGAAACATCATCGCTTGCAGTTCCAGTTGGGAGTGCTTATGTCGCACATCATACTACACAATTCGCGGGGGGGCAATGGTCCCCGTGGACGCCCTCACTGCCGGTCGCTCCACCCTACGCTCTCGCGACTCCGGCGGCCTCATGTATCAAGAGTCAATGGCGCTCGCCTCGCACGCCGGCGAAGCCAGTTGACCGAGCGCAGAATGGGACGGCGCGTGACGAGCCAGCGTTCGAAGGCGAACTTTCCGGGGAAGTTCAGCAACATGACCCCGACCAGGATGGTCAAGAGCCCTTGCCCGGGAAGCGCCAATAAGACGATCCCCACCAGGATGAACACGCCACCAAGGACATTCTTGCCCATTAGCACGGCTGCCCGCGTTAAAGGATGTCGCGTCTCTTTCTGTTTTCTTCGGCGATGCTTGCGTGCGAAGTAGTCCTCGGGAATTCGCACGATCAGCCAAGGGACCAGAAACAGTGTCGCCACGAACATGACAGCCGATGACGCGGCCAGCCACCAAAGGACCGTGTCGTTTGCCTTGATCCACTCGATCATGCGTCTTGTCTTGAAATTAGCGATTACCGTGGACGCGGCGCCATTTCGTGCTGAACTCGACGTCTCCTTGGTTCAGCGAGGCCCAGAGTCCCATGCTCCAAATGGTTTTCGTGTCCGCTTCAGCTCATCAGCAGGAGGCTGATCGCCATGACGGCCATGCCGCCGAAGAGGCCCAGCAGGCTGTCGTGGCCCTTGCCGTAGGCGCGGCTGGTAGGCAGTAGCTCGTCGAGGCTGATGTAGACCATGACGCCCGCAACGCCGCCGAAGAGCACGCCCATGACTTCCGACGGGATAGCGCCGCAGTCGCCGCCGAAGAACAGGCGAAGTCCCAAATAGGCGACGATCGCGCCGACCGGTTCGGCCAATCCGCTGAGCGACGAATAGATGAACGCCTTGCGCCGGTCGCCCGTGGCGTAGAAGATCGGCACGCTGACGCTGATTCCCTCGGGGATGTTGTGCAGCGCGATGGCCACGGCGATGGCCACGCCGAGCCGCGGGTCTTCCAAGGCGGCCAAGAACGTGGCCAGCCCTTCGGGAAAATTGTGGATCGTGATGGCCAGCGCCGTGAACAGGCCCATTCGCATCAACTTCTTATGATCGACCCGGTGGTCGTGCGCGCCGGGAGCGGCGTGGGCCGGGTCGGCCGCGACGGCGGCGAAGTCGGGCATCGGGGCCGACGGATCGTGCAGGGGGTTCATTTCCTGCTTCGTATGCGTTTCGTGCGGGTTTTCAGCCGAAGGGATCAGGGCGTCGATGATTCCGATGAGCAGAACTCCCCCGAAGAACGACGCCACGTTGACCCAATTGCCCCAGAACGGCCCAAAGGCGCTTTCGGACGTGAGCGATTCGGTTCCTTTGACGAAGATTTCGACGAACGAGACGTAGAGCATCACCCCGGCCGAGAAGCCGGTGGCCACCGAGAGGAATCGGTAGTTCGTCCGCTTGGCGAAAAAGGCGATGGCGCTACCGAGACTGGTCGCCATGCCGGCGAAGACGGTCAGACCCAATGCAATCCAGACGTCACCCATTTTGTCTATCCACACAGCCCGCCGGGTTGTTCAAACTGACAGTTACGGCACGGCGTCATTGTAGCATGAGGTCGGGCACGTGTCAGCGCGGATTTGCGGAGGGCCGGCCGAGCTTTGTGGCCGATACTCGGCTTCCGAAATCACTTCGTCATCAACCTTGCGGTAATCAGTATCAGGCAGTTGTCCTGCTGGTTGCCGTCGGTTGCCAATCCACCGATGGCCGTAGCCTGTCCGTCGGCGAGCCGAACGTTCGACTGCGCCGAAATCGACAGGATACGCGGCGCCAAGAGGGTCTTGTCTTTGTTTTGGGTGATGATTACGCCGTCCTCGTCGGACAACAAGCGAGAATCCGTGACGACGATCTTGGCCGTGATGCGACCGTCCGAATCAACGCGAGGCGATACGGTCAGAACGTGTCCGACGTCTCGATAGGATATGTTATTCTGTTGCCCGAATTGGGAGAAACTCGAACCGGTCACGCAGGGTTCATCGGAACCGATGGTCAGTTGACCCGTTTCGCCGCTCGTTACCGACACCAACGAACGTCGCAGCACTCGCAGGTATCCTCGGCTTTCGAGCCGGTCTATTCTTGCGGCAACATCCTTCGCGAGGGCAGCCGCGCCGGATTTGACAAGCCCAAGTTGCTCCTTGAGTTGTTCGCCCGAAATGACTTCCGAGCTCTTCTCTTGGTTCGCCGCCTTGGCCTCTTCGGAATTCACGGCGTCGATAATCAGAACCTCGACTTGAACCATTGGGCTCGGCACATCGAGAGCCTCGATAACCGACTCGACCATCTCACGCGATTTGGCCAGATCGCCGCCGACGACGACAATTCGGTTTGATTTCGGGTCGGCGGCGATCTTGGTGACGCCGGAGGATGCGGCATCCGATTTCGTGGAGTTCCCTACATTCGCTCCCACCAGGTTCGCGAGCAACTTGGCCACGTGTTCCGCATTGGCGTATTTGAGAACATACACCTTCACTTCGGCTTTCGACTCGGCGCGAGCTGCCGCCCCAACGATTCCCCACACGACCAACGCAAGCATCAGAGTGCGTGACATCGCATTCTCCTTCCGAAAAAGCTGATAGAGGTTGGCCGACGATGTGCCAAGTCACCCGGGATCCTGCCGGCTCGGAACTCGGGGTGATTCATCACGGCTGCCGACGGCTTTGCCACGTTTCGCGGCGGCCGGCGCGCGGCCATTGCGCCATCCTACTACGCTTGTCATGGTTGTCAATGCAATCCGGACGAAGTCGGCCATTTCGAGAAATCCAACGGGGGGTGCCAAGAGATCCTACCAATATCCCTTGGTCCGTCGGCGGATCGCCTCGCTCGTGAGGTCGGTCGTGCCCGTGCGGCCATCGGACGCCTCGTCGGAGGAGCCGGGGCCGGTCGTCACGCACTCGAAAAACGGCAACAACCGCTCGGGCAGGAACCGCGTCCGCAAGGCGTAGCCGTGGGAGTCGCTCTTTCCATGCGGATAGTAGTAGTATCGCAGCGGGCAACAGACGTAGAGCCAATTCTTCGCCCGCGTAAGAGCCACGTAGAACAGCCGGAGTTCCTCCTCGATCTCGTCGGCCGAGCCGGTGGCCATGTCCGACG
>DOEZ01000247.1 GCA_003532715.1 Planctomycetaceae bacterium | reverse complement strand
TCAGCTTCTCCAAGTCCCCCTTCTCGACCCGCAGGATGCCGATGCCCAGATCTTTCAGCAAGTCCTGAAGTTCGGCAACGAAGTCGCCGAAAGAATCTCGCTTCGTGATGAGGTTCTCGTAGAAATGCCTTCCGGCAGTCTCGCCGGCCGCGTAGAAAACGTTGTCCGCCGCCTCCACACCATACTGCCTGATGAGCACATCCCGAAGCGTGAACTGCATCAAGCGGTAGACGGCGACGTCTGTCTTAAAGCCAAGATTGGGCCGGCCTACATCGATTTGCCCAAGCATGGTCCATTCAAAAGCGGACTCCTTGTGCTCTTCTTTGAACATTGGCAGTTGCTCCTTTCTTCCAGGGCTTTTGGCCCGCTAACCGGACGACGATGCCATTGTACTCTCCCGCCAAGCGGGTGTCACGCAACAACTCGAACTCTTGAGCCCCCATCGAGGAGTACAGTCGGGTCATCGTATATGCGTTAGCGGAACAGCCGGACGCGTTCCGAGAAAGGGGTCGTTTTTCGGTGCGTCTCACGCGCAACGGGTCGATGAGACTCGCCAACGGGAAAAGCCCCACCGGGCCGACCGATGGGGCGGGTATGTTTCGAGATTCGGTGGATGACTTACCACTTGCGGCGACGGCCGATCACGGCCAACCCCTGCAGGCCCAGGGTAGCGATCCCGATGGCGAGCAGCACTGTCGCGGACGGTTCCGGGACCACGGTGATCACCGCATTGGAGTCCATCGTGAAGTAGTGCTGCCCGACGCTGCCGGAGCTGGCCCACCCGCTGACGCTGATCTGGTTGAGGTCCACCTCGGGTAGGCCGAGCACGCTTGCGTAGACCTGGATGGAGTAGGGGCCTTCCCCGCTGCCCACGGCATCGACGTCGAAGAGGCCCGGCATCGGATTCCTGATGGCCAGGAAGCGAGGCTCGCCGGGCCCGCTGTCGAAGCCGTTCTGGGCAAAGTCGTTGACGGGCAGCCCGGTCGCCGGATCGACCCCGATGCGGTTGCCCGCCGCGTCGGTCACGAGGACATCGACCGGAGAGTTGATGCGGACGATCACAAGAGCGCCCGAGGCAGACGGCACGACCGCCGGGTAGACGGCGACGGTCTGGGCCTCTACGAAGCCGGTGGCGATGGTCTCGAGGCCCTCTCCCGCGACAACTCGTACGAGGCGATCGCCGGACGTGCCCACAAGGCCCTCCGGCGTAACTGCCATGCTCCCGAGCCTGATCTCATTACTCGCACCGGTGTCGGGGTCGGAGAATGGCACTATGGACGTGAATTTGAGGGAGGCTTCTGGCAGGCACCCGGTCGTGCTGCGATAGAAATAGTCGCCAAGGTCGTCGAAGGGATTGTCGTTGAGGAGCACCTCACTCACGTTGGTGAGATAGGGGGCCCCCGCGGCACCGGAGTTCGTGCGCAGCACGAGGCCCAGGTTACCGTGGCCGTCATAGGCGATGTCATAGTTGAAACTGGTCATCTTACTGTAGATGCCTTGCGGCGACATCGGTTCCATCAGGCTCGGTGGCTGGGGCAGATTGGGGTCGCAGCCGGAGTTGACGTTCGGCAAGGCACTGTCGTCGACGATGAGGCCACTTACTTCCTTGAAACCGCCGAACAACGCTGCGTGCAACTCGAAATCCACGGAGCCGATGCTGCCCTCCACGTCGAGTCGGAGCGGGTCGGTCGACCTGCGCAGCACGTCCTGCGCGGAGCTGTAGGTCGCGCCACCATGGTTCACCATCACCGGCATGTTGTCGCGCCAGGACGCGGCGTCCGGCGCGATGTCCCACTGGCCGGTCGTCCCGCGGTATCGGCGGACCTTCGTCTCGATCTTCGCCCCGGTTACGCTGTCGAATTCCTCCATCGCCATGACGTAGGCGTCCTCGGTGATGAGGCGCTGATGATCGGCGTTTATCTCGATGCTTTGCACGGTGGCCAGGTGCAGGCCGGAGATGCGGTTGAACGACTGGTCGGGGAAGGGGTCGGGGAAGCCTTCTTTCACGGGTCCGAGGCTGCGGGAGAAGACCGCGAGGCGCTCGGGCGTCGAGCCCATTCCGTCGATGCGGAAGAGCCCCCGGTCTTGGTTGAAGATCTCGGCCCCGAGCTTGGCGATGAAGACGATGCGGCCCTGCGAATCGACGATCATCTGCTCCGGGATGCCGAAGAACGCGGCGTCATCGGCGTTGGAAGGGCTCTCGGAGTAGCGCTCCGCGACACCATCTCGCACGCGCCAGACAATGCGCGGGCCGAGCAGGCCCCAGAATGGGCTGCTTCCCTCCACTGCTCCTACGAAAATGTCGCCGTCCTGAAGGTCAGGGCCGTCGGCGGCCGCCGTCCGGCTGCCGGGCCCGCTGGCGAGCAGTAGAAGGATCGCGAGCGCCCAAGAGACTGAGTGCCTGGTGCGGCGGCGCCGGATGAGGCATGGCCCCCCGATGCAAAGCAACGGGACCACGCCGGTTACCACGAGGACGATTCCGTCAATGCGCTGAGGATTCATGATCGACTTCATCGATAAGAGGTCTGGAAGGTACGGCTCCGCTGTTCTCTACGGCGCCGCCGTGATGCGAGCGGCAGAGCACCAAAGGCCAGCAGGGCAGGGGCCGAAAGCAGCGCCAGCGTCGTTGGTTCGGGGACGGGGACCACTGCCACGACGCCATAGGTCGAAAAATGGCCCACCAGCGCCTCGAAGCGCAGTGTCGACGGGTCCACGCCGCCCAACGGGTCGAGCATCGCCCCGGTCGCATCCAGCCACAGCACGCGCACGCAGTCGTCGACCACGGGGTCCATGCCGGGGCCGCAGATATCGAACAGTTGCAGCTCCGCCCCCGGCGCATCCCCCAGCACGCCGAGCGTCAGTAACGCACCATCGTGCAGCAGGTCCAGCAAGGGGAGGCGATTGGCCTCATCCATCGCCGCCAGATCAATCTCGAAGTTCAGCTCCGCCGCCGAGTTCAGCGTTGGAATCGCAAAATCGAAGGCATAGGTTTCCAGGTGGGTAATCGTGTCGCCGCCCACGGTCTCTACACCGCCGCCGGGCAGCTTCTTGACGTTGAAAGTGACGGGGGTGGCCGATATGAAAGCCCCGACCGGCAGCGTCATTTCCATCGTCGCTTCGCCGTTGAGCATGGTGACGGATGTCTCGCCCCCCGCCGTCCCAGCCGCAATCTCCGTGTACCCTTCGGTGGTCAGGCTGGTGTCGCCCTCGACCGTCGCGCCGTTGATATCGAATGTGCCGGCGCCGGTGGTTTCAAGAGTCAGATCGCCGCTGACGGTGTTCAGTGCATTCATACCAATGACCGTGGCCGACGTGTTATCCGTTATGGTCACGTTGCCCGAGGAAGTGGTCAACGAGCCCATGTCAATGACCGTTGCGGACGTGTTATCCGTGATGTCTACGTCGCCCGAAGAGGTGGTCAGCGAACTCAAGTCAATGGCCGTCGCCGAGGTGTTACCCGTAATGACCACGCTACCCGAAGAGGTGGTCAGCGAACTTAAGTCAATGGCCGTCGCCGAGGTGTTACCCGTAATGACCACGCTACCCGACGAGGTGGTCAGCGAGTTCATGTTAATGACCGTCGCGGACGTGTTATTCGTGATCGCCACGTTGCCCGACGAGGTGGTCAGCGAACTCAGGTCAATGACCGTTGCGGATGTGTTGCCCGTAATGTCCACGTTGCCCGAAGAGGTGGTCAGCAAACTCAAGTCAATGGCCGTCGCCGACGTGTTGCCCGTAATGTCCACGTCCCCCGAGACAGTGGTGAGCGAGTTTATGTTGATGACCGATAACGCCGGATTGTCCGAGATCGTCAGATCCCCTGAGAGCGCATTGACCCACGGCAGGTGGAACTCGGTCTGATGGCCGTCGCCCACCAGGTTGATCGAGTCCGGCGCGATATAGCGAATGCGGGCGTTGCCGGTGTCAGAGACCAGGAGCCCGCCCCCCGGCGCGACGGTCAGGCCGTCAATACTGGAGAACTGCGCATTGGCCGCGGGGCCGTTATCACCGGCGAAACCGGCCGTGCCCGTGCCGGCATAGGGAGTGAGTTGGCCGCTTGCCACCTCGATCCTGAATACCTGGAACTGCGTGGCGATGAAGAGGTTGCCATTGTCGTCGACGGCGAGGTCGCCAATGCCCTGAAACTCGAAGCTGGTGGCTGGTCCGCTGGCGCCGGGCGCCAGCGAGCCGCCCCCCACGACAGTGTCGATGATGTTGGTGGCGGCGTCGATTCGGCGAATCGTCGCGCTTTCGCCCACGCCGCCGCTGCCCTGGTCGAGGATGAAGATGTTGCCGGCACGATCAACAGCGACGGCATTTGGCCAGCCAAAGCTGGCCTGGTTGGCGGGGCCGCCGTCGCCGCCCGAGGCGATCACAAAGGCCTCTCCGGCGATCGGGGTGATGATCCCGCCGGCGATCCTGTGAAGGCGCGAGAGTCCCGATTCTGTGAGTAGCACGCTGCCGTCCTGAGCGACCGCAACTCCCTCGGGCCATGGCAACCAAGCGTCCAACGCGGGGCCGTTGTCGCCATACTCGCCGACTGGGTAAGGACTGAACATGCCCACGCCGGCGAAGTTCGAGATGATGCCGGTGCCCAGATTGATCTGCCGCAGGCGTGAGAGGTGGAGGTCCGGCAGATACAGGGTGTTGTTCTGGCGATTGGTCGCCAGACTGTAGATGCCGCCGATCTGTGCGTCAGTCGCCGGGCCACCGTCACCGTTTGGACCGTCCTCGAGATATCCGCCCGGCGGAGGTCCGATGCCGGCAATTGTTGAGATGAAACCACTCACCGGGTCAATTGCACGGATGCGGAAGTTCCCGAAATCAGAGAAGTACAGCGTGCCATCGGAACCAACGACCATGCCGAGCGGAGCGTTCAACTTCGCCAGGTTGGCCGCCGCACCATCGCCATCGAATCCAGCCAATCCGTTGCCGGCGATGGTGATCACCGTTCCGGATGGAGCTGGTGCTTGGGCCGCCAGGGGCCCGGCCGAATTGGCGATCAAGAGCGCACCCGCGAAACAGAAACCAATGCGTAGGGAAACACCTTTCATGGATTCATCCTTCCATTGCAGACAGGCTGCCGGTGACGCGATCGTTGCGAATTCGCATGGTTGTGCGTATTGCGAACGTGACGCGACTCCTTATGCCACCAACAACAGAAAAAACCGACGCGG
The DNA here is from genome assembly GCA_003532715.1 of Planctomycetaceae bacterium. GTDB lineage: Bacteria > Planctomycetota > Planctomycetia > Pirellulales > Thermoguttaceae > UBA11386. Next base: position 1,041 of record DOEZ01000247.1, on the reverse strand, counting down.
CAGGACACCTAAAGGTATCCGNNGGGTTGCTCTTCATCTAGTCATCCGGCGAAATTGAGCCGACTCTGGTCGGAACCGCGTCTAAGCCGCCTCGTCACAGGACGAGTCATTGTACGGTGAGGACTTCAAAAGGCAATCGGACCGTCTTTTCTGGGCGTTTTGTATAGCGACAATTAGATTCCCGGTCCACTCGCCGTACGAACCAGTCGATGTCCAGAGCTGCCGGCTACGCTCCGTGCGGAAGTACTTCTTCCAAGCCAAGAAAGTGGCTCGCNNCCCTCACGCGGTCCCCATGCTTGGCAGCCGCTCCGCAGACGCCAAGGAGCCTGTCACAGGAATCCTTGGATTGATCGGACGCGGCGATGGCCCTTCCGCCCCGAATCATCCCGTCGGCCCGAGTCCGAGAAAAGGCATGGAGTTTCCGGCACCACCCCCCCCCGGCATGGGCATCGCTTGGGACCCAGCCGCGCGCCCCGGAATTCGGTCGTTTTTCGGCGAGTCTCGCGTTTGACGAGTTTCTGAGACAATCGCTGGGTCCGACCCGACGACAGACTCTGTCACGACACAAGCCGCCCATCGACGCCCCCTCGCGCGATCCGCTTTCTTCCCGCCTCTCGCACCTGCCAGTGCGACAAACGCGAGTCAGCCGGAGCATGCTTGGTATCGTCGGCCTCGTCGCACCAGCAGCATCGACACACCGATCAACAGCATCACAAGCACGCCCGGCTCAGGGACGGCACTCGACTGGTTCCCTTGCTCGGCAGGCATTCCATAGCCCCAGTTGGCGGCCATGATCGACGCATCCTTCGGGCCGACTACCGTGTCACCGTCGAAATCACCGTCTTCCCAGTCGCCGGGTTGACCCCAGTGGGCGGCCAGTGCCTGGGCATCCATCTCGTTAACGTAACCGTCACGGCTGGCGTCGCCGGGGATGGAGGGTGCAGGGAGGTTCACCAGTTCCCCGCCGTTGGACAGATCGATCGAACCACGGTTGTCGAGCGCGTTGTAGTAAATGGTCGCCCCGTTCAACACGAACGTGCT
>DOEZ01000461.1 GCA_003532715.1 Planctomycetaceae bacterium | reverse complement strand
GCGCCGGGATCGCCCTCGTCCGCGTTGCAGACCAAATACTTCTGCTCGCTTGACGTGCTCAGCGCGAACTTCCACTTTCTGCCTGTTGGAAATCCGCCGCCGCCTCGGCCGCGCAATCCTGCTCGTTCAACCACGTCGCACACTTCCGCCGGCGTCCGCTCTCGCAGAACGCGCGCCAAAGCGAGGTAGCCGCCGCGCGCGATATATTCGTCAATGCTGCCCGGATCGATCAACCCGCAGTTCGCCAACACCCAACGTGTCTGGGGCGCGAAGAACGGGTGTTCATCCAGGTAGGGCACGCCGGGCCAGGGCTGTATCGGGGCCGTCGATTCCGTCGTTGGCCGAAATTGCCCCAGCACTCGTTCTTCGGGCGCGTCGCCGGCCAATACCTTATCCAGCAGATCGTCGACTTCTTTGTCGGTTACTCCCTGAAAACAGAGGCGTGTCCGACCGGGGAGTTGCACGTCGACCAGTGGTTCGGCCGCACACAACCCGATGCAGCCTACCTCGACGATATCAGCGGCGATTGCATGCGCCTTGAGATAGCGACGAATTGCCGCCAGCGTCCCGGCCGCTCCGGCGCCAAGCCCGCAGGTTCCAGCTCCGACGTAGATCGTCGGCTGCATAACACGGTCGCGCCGCAACCGCGCCAACCGGTCAGCTTGTTTCGTTACGGTTGTTTCGCCGCAAAGCAAATCGTGTACCCACGTCGGTTGCTCGGCCGCTGGTTTATGACAGTCACACACCGAACTAGTCATCGCCGTTTCCATCACTTTCGAGTTGTTTACGGTATTGCTTTATGATTTTTCGTATCCGATCGGGCGTGACGCCGGCGTGAAATTCGCCGTTAATCGCGACAACCGGCGCCAAACCGCACGCCCCGATGCATGCGACCACTTCAATGCTGAAGATGCCGTCGCGAGTCGTCTGTCCGGCGTCAATTTTGAGCGTCTGCTTCAGGGCCTCCAGCACCGCCGCGGAGCCTTTTACGTGACACGCCGTCCCGCGGCAGACCTGGCAATGGATCTTGCCTTTGGGCTGAAAGCGAAACTGGTTGTAGAATGTGGCAACGCCATAGATCTTCGAGATCGGCAGCTTCAGCCGACTTCCGACCGCAATCATCGCATCGCGCGACAGATAACCCTCCCGCTCCTGCACCGCTTGCAGAATCGGAATAAGCTGCTCGCGCCGGGCGTCGGGGAAGGCATCCAGTACGGCGGACACCCCTTCGTGTTGAGTGATCACTCTTGTGTCTCCTTCGGCCGACTTGCAAGTGCGAAGAACGCTACTTTCTCCAACCGCAACGCAATATCGACGTTTTCCACGTAAACCCTCGCCGGCACGCGCAGTCGCACCGGCGCAAAATTCAACAAGCCACATACGCCTGCTTCCACTAACCGTGTGGCTGCATCCTGGGCAGCGTCCGCCGGCACGGTGACGATCCCCACGCGCATCGACTGTTGTGTCAGAACCTGCTTCATTTCATCGAGCATGTAGCAGCGGCACCCGTGCGTCACCCCTCCCGCTTTGTCCGGATTCACATCAAAGGCCGCTACTTTGTATTCGGGGTGCTGGCGTGCCAAGTAATCCAGAATGGCACGCCCCAGGTGTCCTACTCCAACCAGGGCGAATCCGCCTACCGAACGGGCGTCCAGCAATGACGAAATGTGGGTGATCAACCCCTTTGCGTCATAACCTCGGGCTGGGCTTCCCGTGTATCCGATGGTCATCAGGTCGCGCCGCACCTGGGCCGGTGTAACCCCTTCCGGCTTCGCCAGATCATGCGAGTAGATTCGGTCGCAACCCTGCATCAGCCGCTGACGCAGGTGCCGCCGATAGGCGATCAAACGCTCGACGGCATGCTCCGACAAAGCATCTGCAGGGTCTGGCATTGGGCTCTCACTTGCGCCAATAAAAACCGGTTTGCGAACGTCCACGTGAGTGGAATCACACTGTGAATTCACTCACAGTATAGCCGTGGAAGCCGTGTCCGTCAAGCCTGCTCGAGGGATAAAGGAATAACTGCCATGAATCCACCGCTTCAGAGGGGTATTATAACTACCCGGAGAATTTCGTACGCCCACCTGTCCACTGTGGCGTGCATTCGTGGCGAGGGGATGAAAATCACACGTAAAAGACTTAGGAATGGCCGTGTGAATCGCTAAAGCACGGGCGGGCTGAAGTCTGTGTCTAGTGACGCACTTGGTTTTGGCGATAGAGGCGATAGAAAAATAGAAGGGCTATTGCGTAAAAGAGTACTGAATGATACACTTCAAATGCTGAACCATGATGGGAGATCCTTCCCGGTCGTGGTCGAGTGAGCGGCCGAATCTGGAAGTCCCCCGGCTAGCGGCTAAATGCAGCCGAGAAGAGAATTCCGATATGAGGTTCGGCCACCGCTGCCCATCGCGATTGTCGAGCGACGGAGAGGCAACGCCCTTGTTTGGGCCTGTGCGCCGCGTATCGATATCTGTGGGAATAATGGCTGTTGGCGGGTCGCTCGGAGCGCCCTTAGACGTCACCCGCGCTCGGTGTAATTCAGCCCAGCCGAAGGAACATAACTCAGCTCGCCTGGTATCGTGTTAGAGGTTTTTTTATGAGTGAGACCTTAGAGACGAGTGTCAAGGAAATCTGCGGCGCGGTCGGGAACGATCGCACCCGGATGATGGATATCGTGCGAGCGGTGCAGGAGCGATTCGGCTACGTCTCGGACGAGGCGATGGACCTGATCGCCAAGCGGGTAAACGTGCATCGCGTCGAGGTGCAGGGCGTGGTTTCGTTCTACGCTTTCTTGTCCGAGCAACCGAAGGGCAAGGTCGTAATCCGACTGTGCAACGATATCATTGACAGAATGCACGGCAGCGCGCGGTCCGCGGAAGCGTTTTTCGCGGATCTGGGTATCGGCTTCGGTGAGACCACCCCGGACGGCCTGATCTCGCTCGAATCGGTGCCTTGCATCGGCCTGAGCGACCAAGCCCCGGCGGCCCTGATCAATGACGTGCCGGTGACGCACCTGACGAGCGATGCGGCCCATGACATCGTTGCCGAACTGAAGGAGCACATGGATCCGAGGGCGCTAATCAAGAGCTTCGGTGATGGAAATAATTCTCACCCGCTCGTGCAGTCGATGGTGCAGAACAACATCCGTCAGCCCGGGCCAGTCATTTTTTGTCCGAGCAAGCGCGGCGAGGCGATCCGCAGGGCGCTGTCGTTACGGCCTGCCGAAGTGATCCGGGCGATCAAGACGGCACGGCTTCGCGGTCGCGGCGGCGCTGGTTTCCCCACCGGTATGAAATGGGAATTCACTCGGGCGGCCGAGGGCGACAAGCGGTACGTGCTCTGCAACGCGGACGAGGGCGAACCCGGCACGTTCAAGGATCGGGCCATCCTCACCGAGCAGCCGGACCGGATGTTCGCGGGAATGACGATCGCGGGTTACGCGATCGGCGCGGACGAAGGGATCTTGTACCTGCGTGCGGAATACGCGTACTTGCGGGCGTTTCTCGAGGACGTCCTGGCTAAACGTCGTGCTGACGGCCTGTTGGGCAACAACATCTGCGGTCACGAGGGGTTCAACTTCGACATCCGGATTCAGATGGGCGCCGGGGCGTATATTTGCGGCGAGGAAACGGCGCTGATCAGTTCGGCCGAAGGACTGCGAGGTGACCCGAAGAAC
>DOEZ01000253.1 GCA_003532715.1 Planctomycetaceae bacterium | reverse complement strand
CGCAATGCTGCTGGCCGCCGCGCTGGTGATGCTGGTGCGTCGGCCGTGACGTCCGTCGGTCATGCTTCGGTCACGCGTCCGTCAGCATCATGTCGAGTCCGGCGATCTTGAACACGCGCCGGATCATGGGTTCGACGTTGACGACGTGGAATTGCCCGGGACCCAGGCGGTTCGAGGCTCGCAGGCACAGCCGCAGGAACGAGGACGACACGAAATCGACCTGTTCCAGGTCGAACTCCAGCGGCCCGTCGGATTGCTCGACGGCTTCGAGCACCTCGCCGTCGTTCTCGTCGCACCAATCGGTGTCGAGGCTTCCCTCGAATACCAGGCGGGTTGTTCCTTCCGATACGCACGTTTCGAGCATGGCGGCTCTCCCGTTAGAAGTTTCTGTTGAACGCGGCCTCGATGTCGGCTGCGTCGAGCGATTCGTCGTAATACAGGTTCATGTCGAAGTTCATCAGACACCGGTTTTCGCGACGCCGGGCGATGCGCTGGATGTTCAGCAAGTGGCAAGCCGTGATATTGTCAGTCGTGATGTTCCGCCCGCCCGTGCCGNNTACGACGGGTGCAGCATATTGTAGATTCCGCCGACCGCCCCCTGCGACGACGGCGTGTTCACCACGATCCGCCCGGCGTTCATCAACATGGCGAACCGCTTGATTCGCTCCTCGTCGTTCGAGAAGATGCTCGCCGTGTGTCCCATGCCGCCGTGGTAGTTCAGGTCGATGCACTGGTTGACGGCGTGCGAGAATCCATTGGCGACGTACCATGCCACGATCGGCGCGAGAATCTCGGAAGACAAGGGCCACTCGGGCCCCACGCCCGGCAGCGGCGCGACGAGCAATTGCGTGCCCTCGGGCACTTCGAAGTGGGCAAGCCAGGCGATCGTCTCGGCCGACTGGCCGACGACGGCCGGGTTCATCACGCCGCGCTCGGCGTCGTAGGCCGTCCGTGTCAGGAGTTCGACCTGCTCGGGAGTCAGAAAATGGGCCTTCTTTCGGCGGAATTCGGCGGCCACCTCGTCGGCGATTTCGCGATCGACGACCAGGGCCTGTTCGCTGGCGCAGACCGTGCCGTTGTCGAACAGCTTCGACGTCATGATCTGTTCGACCGTGAACGGGATGTCGGCCGACCGCTCGATGTAGACCGGCACGTTGCCCGCGCCGACGCCGATGGCCGGCGTGCCCGAGCTATAGGCGCATTTGACGAGTCCCGGTCCGCCGGTGGCGAGAATCAGCGCGACCGACTCGTGCGTCATGAAGGCGTGGGTCAGGTCGTGCGAGCTGTCTTCGAGCCACTGGACGCAGTCTTCGGGGGCGTCAGCCGCCATGGCCGCTTCGTAGCAGATGCGAGCCGTTTCGATTCCGCAGCGAATCGCGCGGGGCGAGAAGCTCAGAACGATCGGATTGCGCGTCTTCAGCGCGATCAGGATTTTGAAGATCACGGTCGACGTGGGATTCGTCACCGGGATGATGGCCAGGATCGGGCCGACCGGCTGGGCGATCTCGACGATTCCCGTCACCGGATCTTCGTTGACGACGCCGACCGTTTTGAGGTTTTTGATATCTTCATGGACGAACTGGGCGGCGACGACGTTCTTGATGACCTTGTCGCGCCACTTTCCCAGTTTCGTCTCCTCGGCGGCCAGTCTGGCCAACCGGACGCGCTGGGCCATCGCGGCCTCGTACACCGCCTTGACGACTTGATCGGTTCGTGCCTGGTTGAATTGACTGAAGACGGCCGCAGCTTCCTTGGCTCGCCCAAGGAATTCGTCGGCAAGCGTGTTGACGTCGGGACTGGCAATCGACATGTCGTGTTTTCTCCGTGAACGAGAAGATCGTTCCGCCCCGTCGAACGGGCTTGCCGCCCGACGGCCCGCGCGACGTTTCGCGCGACGCGCCCCATCAGGGAATAATAGGTCATGCCGATCACTGGGCGCCACTGGCATTCTGCCAGTTCCCTTGAAACGACGGTTTCACGATGACCGCACTGACGGAAGGCGGCGTAACAGATAGGGTGGGGCGATTGCAGCGAGTGTTTCCGTGGAATTCGGGCTTTTCCGACAAGACTCGCTGCAATCGCCCCACCCTACTAATCACGATTTAATTGCCACGATCGGCGCAATCGTCATCGCGCACCGCAACCTACACTTGCGGGAGGACCGTTCAAGGAGAATAACGTGCGAATTTCGATCAAGACGCGAATCGTATTGGCCATCGGCATCCCCCTGGCGGCGATGTGGCTGGGAATGGTCGTATATGAGTATCGCGTCGGGCGGCGCGAGGCGGTCGCGGGCGTGAAGTCGTACCTGACCGAGTTGACGGCCCGGCAGGCCGCCGAACTCGACATCGAGTTGTCGAAAGCCGAGCAACTGACCGACACGCTGGCGGCCCTCGTCACGCTGACTCCCGATCTCTCCAAGCAGCAAATCGAACAATGGCTCGAAAAGCTGTTGCACGACAACGACGAGGCATTCGCGATTGGCATGGTGCTCGATCGGGGCTTCCTCTCGGCCGACGGCGAACAGGTTGCCCTCTATTGCCATCGTGGCCCCGAGTCGGGCGTCCGGTTCGCCGATCTCGACGCGGCGGACGAGGCCCATTCGTTTCACGAGTGGTATCGGCGGCAATCGGTCGAAGGCCGCCCGTTCTGGACCGAACCCCATGCCGACGATCTGTCGGGCGGTCGTATGATGTGTACTTACGTCGCGCCGCTGCTGGCCGACGGCAAGTTCCGCGGCGCCGTGGCCGTCGACGTGCTGACCGAGCATCTTCTCGACGATATTCTCGCGACGAGAAGAAAAGGCGAATACTGCACGCTGATCAGCCGAAAAGGAGTGTTTCTGTCCCACACGGACGTCTCTCGCGTCATGCGGCCGGCCCAGTTCACGCCGCTCGACGAAGACGGCTCGCGTGGTTTGGTCGATTCGTCGGGCCGGCGCGGCGTCCAAGTCACGGGCATCCGCCGCGTGCTCGACGACCGCTCGGGTGTTCCGGCGTGGATCGTCGGCGTGCCGGTCCCCTCGGCCGATTGGACGCTGGCGGCGATTCTGCCCGAGTCCGAGGTGCTCGCGCCGATTCATGCCCGGCTGGCGCGGTCGCTCTGGGTGCTTTTGGCCTGCGGCGCGCTGATGCTGGGTGTGGTGTGGTGCGTATCGGCTCGCGTCACGCGCCCGATCTGTCGGCTCACTCGGGCGGCCGAGTCGCTGGCGGCCGGGGACCTCGATACGCACGTCGCCGGCGCGTCGGGCACCGACGAGATCGCNNAAGGCACATATCGAGCATCGCCTTCGTGACGAGGCGGCCAAGCGACAAATGGAGGGTGAACTCCGCGCGGCGCGGCGGATTCAAGCGGCCCTGCTGCCCGAAGCCTTGCCCGATCGACCCGATCGGCCGTTCACGCTTCGCGCGGTGAACGAGCCGGCGAAGCGGGTTGCCGGCGATTTCTTCGATTTCT
>DOEZ01000114.1 GCA_003532715.1 Planctomycetaceae bacterium | reverse complement strand
GCCCGCCGATGTCGATCTGCTCGATCGCCTGGGCCATGGCGACTCCCTCGCGAGCAACGGTCTCTTCGAAGGGGTAGAGATTCACCACGACCAGTTCGAACGTAAGGATTCCGTGATCCTCCAGGCCGCTCATGTCGTCGGGATTGTCGTGCCGACAGAGGATTCCGCCGAAGACCTTGGGGTGGAGCGTCTTGAGCCGGCCGTCCATCATCTCGGGAAAGCCCGTGTATTGGGCGATGTCGCGAACCGCGACGCCAGCCGATTCGAGGTGTTTTCGCGTGCCTCCGGTACTGAATATCTCGATGCCGGCGGCGGAAAGATCTCGGGCGAATTCCGCGAGGCCGTTCTTGTTGCTGACGCTGATGAGGACGCGTTTGACGATCGGCGAGGGCATGAGAGGATCCTTGGATCGCGGTGGAGATGGTTGGTTCCTATTGCGAGAAGCCGCGAAACGGCAGGGTGGGTCGGGCGCGGCAGGCCCCGCTGGAAACGCCCAAATACCTGTTGGCGGGGCTCGGCATGCTCAACCCACCCCACGGATGTTTTCGCAACAGGGACTAGTTAAGGCGATTCCGGCCCGATCGTCAAGGGGCCATCTATTCGGAGGGGTTTGCACCGCCCTGGGCAGGCGCGGCGAAGGGGTCTTCTGCTTCTTTGCCTGGGGCCGGCGCGGCGAAGGGATCTTCTGCTTCTTTGCCTGGGGCGGGCGAGGCGGGGGGATTCTTTTCGTCTTCTTGGTCCGGCACGGCGAAGGGGTCTTTTTCATCCTTCGGCTTGGCGCTGGGTTGGGGCGCCTTTTCCGAAGCGGCCTTGGCGACCCTTCGATGCCGCAACGGCTCTGTCTGGGCCGTCTCGCGAAGGCACTGAACCAACCCTGACGGAGTCGCCAGATAGATCCGGTCGGTTCGCACGTTGCGGAACTTGACGGGCAGGTCGGACGTGAAGAGCGAATCGACGCGAGCGCCGGTGTTCACGTCGAGTGCGACGAGCTGGCCGCCGCGGTCGGCCACGTAGACCCTATTCTCGCTGGCCGCGACGAATTGGCCCACGCCCTCGATCGACCAATGCACTTGACCGGTGATTGAATCGAGGCAGAACAGCGTGCCCAGTTCGGTGACGGCGTAGAGGCGTTCTCGGATTGGAGTGACCGGCTCGTTGATCGGCTGACCGACGGCATACTGCCAGAGTTCCGTACCGCGCGTGGCGGCAATGGCGTGGATTTCGCCCGCCGCGGAGGTCGAGAAGATGAGTCCATCGATATTTCCCTGGCCTATTCCCGGCGGAAGATAGGTTGGCTGCGTCACCATGGATGAAGTCGTCCGCAACTGATACTTGACCGGGAAGTCGTCGCGCATCGTTAGATTGACGTAAGCGACGAAAAGTCCCGTCGTGGTCGACCAGGCCAAGTACTGATTCCGAAAGTCCTCGTGGATGAAGATCGGCTGTGACGTCACGCGGCCCAGCGAAACACACGTCAACGGTAGACTGAATTCGGTTTCGAGAGCCAAGGGGCCTTGGTTCGTTTCGACAGCCGGTTCGGGGGCCGGCCGCTTCTCGGCTTCCGCCGCCACGTCGTTCGGTGGAGCATCTTCCTTCGCGGCGGCCACGGGCGGCGATTCGTCCTCTTCGAATTGTTTCTTCGTGATTGGATAGGCCAAAACCTGTCCGTTGAGCATCGGGATGAAGACAAAATGATTCGTCAGCACCAGGCCGTCGACCGGAACGCCCGTCAATCTCCGCGTCCAAACGATTCGGCCGTCGGCCCGATCGATCAGGTAGAGCGTGGTGCCGTTAGCCACGCCGACGATCTCGTCGTTCGCGCCGAGCGACATGCTTGGATGATTCGGACTGCCGACCGACCTGACCCACAGTGTTTGGCCCGTCTCGGCGTCGATAGCGTGAACGACCGCTCGATCCGTTTGAACGAACAGCGTGTCTGGCAGTCGGTCGGTCGCCTCGAACAGTCGGATGTGCTCCACCCTGGAGCGACCCGGATCGAGGCGAACCTGCGTGAACCACGCTCGCGTGAGTCCCATTCGCCCCGCGTCGTTTGGCGAGATCAACCGGTTCGCGGGAGAGGCGCCCGCCTCGCTCCACATGAAAAGGACAAGAAATCCAACCATTACCGAGGCAAGAAGATTGTGTTTCATGGATTCTGCTTGGGAAGACTTGACCGACAATCGGGGTGTATCAAACGGATCAGACGACCGTATGGGATTCCCAGCCGGACCGGCTCGATGATCGACCGTCGGCGAGGGCTGTTCCGGGTGGGCGCGACGTCGTTCGGAGAAAACGAGCCCGCTCCTCGCTCCATGATAATCTCAATCGCCGCGAAAAACACCTGAAAATCGGTGTCGGTAAGGCGTCTGAGCGGGAAATGGCAACCCGCATCTTCCGGATTCGCGTTACCGCTGGACCAAAACGGCTCGGTGACCTAACATGGGGGCTTTCCGTTTGGTGGAAATCCGCACGGGACACCAGCATTGCGTCATTCGTGCCGGAACGGTCATTGGCACCTTTAGGGGGTAGGACGCTGTCCTCGGAGGGTCCCCAGAATCTTGATATAACTCCGCAGAGGTATTGCATGAGGCCGGACGCGTCTGGCTCCGATCCGGAACGCTGGATGGAGGAGATTCTGGGTTATCTGAACTTTTCGGGCGGCGCGCCCGACGCGGCCTTTCTCCGCGCCCTGAATGGCCTCTCTGACGCGATCAAGGTGAAAACCAGGCGCCAGGGGGCGGACAACCAGACGGACGACGCGCCGCCCGCCTGGCGTCGGTTGGCCGAGCACCTTCGCCTCGGCGCGGTTCGACTGCGCGAGAGCAAGAGCGCCTTCCAGAACTCCGAGCAAGCCGAGGCGGTCCTTCGGCTCGTGTTCGACGAGACGTTACCCGCCTATCGGCGTTTTCACAAAGATCTCCTCTTTCATCAAACCGAGGCGACGCTGTTCGGGCCTTTGTTCATAGGCCGGGTTTGCGAGGCCGTGTTGAGCGAGGGAAAGCCCTGGGACGATACGGCCCGGATCGTCGAGGGGGCCGTCGTGCGGTTGAATGACTACGTCGGGCATCGCCCCGTGGCCGTTCTGCGGAATCGCCGCAAGCTGCAGCCCTACGCACATGAACGCGTGCGGCCCATCCCGTTATGGATTCGCGACGTCGGGGCCGGCGCCGGTCCCTGGGCCGAGGTGGTCGAACAAACCCTTGATATTCTTCGCGATGCGGATCCCGATCTGTTGGCCCGGGCCTGGTTTGATCTCGATATGCTCGATGAATTGGCGTTGGATCCTCGAGCCTACGATTTCGACCATCCGGTGCATCGGCGTCCCAACTATCAATTCGGGCAATGGGACCCGCACCAGATTGACAATCGAGGTTATTATCGCCGTTTCATCGTCCAGCAGATGACCCTCGACGCGATTGTCGAGCGTATCGAGCATCGGGGACGGCTTGCGCGGCGCGAAGTCGTTTTCGAAGGCGCGGCCGTCCTTGCGGGAACCATCCTGATGGGTTCGGGGATCAGCGGCGACGGCCCGGGCCGGCACGATTCGAACACTACGCTGGCGACCTTGCTGACCCACATCGCCGAGTACCGCGACGATTTCTACAAACGACTCTTTCAGCGAGTGCCGGGCAAACATCACCAGCGTCTTGTGATTGAGGCCGAGCGGCTCCACCAACCGTTTGGCGGCGCCCGGCAGCACCTCAACCAGTTTCTAGCGGCTCGACGCGCCAGCCAGCTTCAACACGTGCATCTGTCGCAACTCTACGCGCGAATGGGCCAAGCCGAGGCGGCGGTCGCGCAGGCCCGCGTGGTGCCCGTTGCGGCGGCTCGCATGCACTGCGAGATACAGTGCCGTATAACCGCCGCGCGCCGACACCTCGACCGTCGTGAGTTCGAGCCGGCCGAGCAGATTCTCGGCGAAATCGACGACTATCTCCATCGGGCGATCGAGTGCGGCGCGCTGGTCGATCCGTGGAACATCTTGGGGTTCGACGCCCAGTTCTCGCTCTTTCCGGCGTTGGAGAACAGTTGTCCCGACCATCGCGTCGACGAACTGCTCGACCTGATGGAAAGCATCTTCGAATTGTACGCGCGATTCGAGCGGGAAGCGTCGGCGGCCGGCCGCAAGGACTCGCGCCGGCGAGTGGCGGACGCACTGGCGCGGCTGGCCGAGTGGTGGGACCAATTTGCCTCAACCGAGGTGAGTTCCATCGAGGGGATTTCGGGGCGCGAGGCATGTGAGTCTTCACGGCATGTTGCCGACGTGTTGGGCTTGTGGCACGAGGCCGGCACGGCGGCCGGCGACATGGCATTCTGGCGCCGCCACGTCGACGGCTTCCGGTCGGCCGAGGCTTACGGCTCGGTCGTCGAGGGCCTGCTCGACCAGGGCGATCTGGTGGCGGCCATGGGGCTGCTGATGCAGTGGCTGAGCCAATCGGACGAAATTCCGCTTGCCGAGGGAAAACACTCGTTCCACGAATTGGCGATCCGATGGATGCGACTGCATTGGACGTCGGACGGCCGCGGCGAAGAAGGAGGGCGCGAGGTCGCCGACACGGAAAACCGTTGGGCGGCGACGCGGCGATTCCTCGACTACCTCGAGGCGGGCGGCGAGTCGTACTGGACCGTTCCTCGGCTCGAATTGCTCTCCGAGTCGGTCGACGAGGAGGAATCCGAAGAAGAGGAAGACGAAGAGAAAGGCGAAGAAGGGGAGTCCGCGAAGGGGGGGATCTACGGGGCGGCCTATGAAAACGTCGTCTACCGCGACACGACCGACGACGGCATCGAGGGGGAGCTGTTCGAGACGGGCGCCGCGACCGACGACTTCGAGTTGACCGCCGAGGCCGAGCGCATATCGAAGCGGCTGGCTTTCTTGCGAATGCTCGCGCGGCTGTGGCGCATGGCGGCGCGAGCCGCCATCGACTTGCCGCCCGGCACT
>DOEZ01000451.1 GCA_003532715.1 Planctomycetaceae bacterium | reverse complement strand
TGCAATCGCCCCACCCTACCTGTTATGCCGCCTTCCGCAACAAAAATCAGGAATTCGCGTTTTCGCGTCTTCGCGTGACAAAAAAGACACCGACAAGAAGAACCTCCACACCAAAGAAAGTACTTCAACAATGGGAGCAGCCCCCCTTTCCCCCGATCGCGTTCGACAAGCCCTGCTCGATTTTCAGGACCCCGAGACGGGCCGAAGCGTCGTCCGGCTCGAACAGGTCCGCGAAATTGAGATCGACGGCGACCGCGTTGGCGTGTCGCTCGGGCTGACGACGTTTTCGGCTCCAATTTGGGAGCAAATCCGCGAAGAAGCAGTCGAACACCTCCGCGCGAGATTCCCCGACGCCGCCCAATTCGACGTGCGGATCGTCGAGCACCATCAACCGGCCGAACCGGTCGGCGAGGTCGAGCTGGCGGCGAAATGCGTGGTGGCGGTGGGCTCGGGCAAGGGCGGCGTCGGCAAGAGCACCGTCGCGGCCATCGTGGCCGTTGGGTTGGCTCGCGCCGGCTGCAAAGTCGGCCTGATGGACGCCGACATCCATGGGCCGAGCGTCCCCTTACTTCTCGGAAGCTCCGAAAGACCTCGCATGGTCAATAAGAAGATCGAGCCCATTCTGGTCAACGGCATGAAGGTCATGTCGATCGGCTGCCTGGTTCCGCCGGGCGAAGCGGTCATCTGGCGCGGTCCCATGCTCCACGGCGCGCTTACCCAGTTTCTCAAAGACACCGAATGGGGCGAGTTGGACTACCTGATCATCGACATGCCGCCGGGCACCGGCGANNCCCCAGGAAGTGGCGCTGGCCGACGCCGTCAAAGCCATTCAGATGTACCGCAAGGTCAAGCTCGACATCCTCGGCATGGTCGAGAACATGAGCTACTTCGTCTGTCCCGAATGCCAGACACGCCATGAACTGTTCGGGCACGGCGGCGCTCGATCCAAGGCCGCCGAACTAAGCGTGCCCTTTCTGGGCGAGATTCCCTTGAATGTTCAACTCCGCATCCAGGGTGACGAGGGCCGCGTGGCCGACGGTTTCGAGGAAGAGGCGACCAGACCCGCGTTGGACGCGCTTTGTAAGAACTTGGTCGCGACCCTCGTGGATCGGCGTAGAGCCAACCCGACACGGCCCATGCTGCGAGTGTTGTAGATCATCGCAAGTGGTTGCCACACAAAACTTTAGAGCCGCCGAGGCGAATTGCCCCGGCGGCTCTTTCTCGTCGTGGCTTGTGCAAATCAACCGCTTCGACAAACAGCGAAAGCCTCGAACCAAGAACCCTTGGTCCGACACGCCGGCCAACCTGTCGCCGAGCAGTCGCGCCGTGCCCATTCGCGATCGAAACGGCACGTCGAAGGGATTCTTCCCTTCGGATCAGTCACCAGACCGCGATACTCTGCTACTTGCAGCAGGGAGCGCACGCCTTCTTGGTTGCCTTCTTTTTGGCGACCTTCTTTTTGGCGACCTTCTTCGTGGCGGCCTTCTTGGCGACCTTCTTCGCCGCCTTCTTCGGAGCCTTCTTGGCTACCTTCTTCGCCACCTTCTTCGTAGCCGCTTTCTTGGCTACCTTCTTCTTCTTGGCCACGGTTTTTCCTCCGCTATGGGGCCTTGGCGGGAACTTTGAAGATCACTTCGATACATTTCGAGGCGATTTTCCCGCCGTTGCACAAGTAAACGAATCCTTAGGAGACCTGAACGCCTAACGGTGCTTGGCTGGTTCTTCCGAACGGCCAAGGCTGGTTCACATCCCCGTTTCTTGCGGTTAAATGAATCGGCAGTGTTCTACCTGCCGGACACGCACCTGTCAATGACTCCCGCTTTCTAATGACGTCCAACAGAGTGTTTCTTGTGGCGAAAGTGGTGCGTTGAATGGAATGACAATCGGTTTTTCGCTCGTCCACGCGTAATTGTAGCATTAACTTGTAACAAGTCTCCAGGAAAAATCAACACCATTATCGACGTTTCGAGAAAAAATTTCTTCAGAAAGTTTTCCCAGCGACGAAAAAAGCGATTCACACACACGGCATCACGTCATGCAATTCGGTTTGAAGACGCGATCGACGCGCGTCGAAAATGTCGACGCGCGCTCCGTTTCGCCGCTTCGTTGCGTCCACCAAAACGTCGGTGACTCACGCCGGTCGAGAACCTAAAACGACGTTGCCGCGAAACCAAGAAGACCGTCGCGCGACGCGGCCCCTCACCAACCCGAACGATAGCGATCGTAGGCTTGAAGTGTCGCATAGCTTGAATAAGCCAGGTAGCCGAAAAGTATTGGCACCAAAAGACTTGCGCCAACGCCTTTCACCTCGCCACGCGGCGTTTGCACTACGTTCAGCAGAAACAACGCGGCCAATACGCCGGCCGTGACGACCGAGAGAATCAAGCTGTAGCGAATGCCTTGTCGAGGATTGAATCGAACGAAAATCTCGCGCGAAATCTGTCCGCCATCGAGTGGATACACGGGCAATAAATTGATCAAGCCCCAGGCTAAACCAATGAACAACAGATGGTTGGCCAACGCATTGGGAATGGGAGCGGTGATTCCCGAAATCAAGGCACTGACTCCCACAAAGGGAGTATCTCTAACGACCGTCGCAAGAAACGGACCGCCCGGAATATACTTGAGTGCCAACACCGTTCTCGCTCCAACGAAGATGGACACACCGTATCCGGCGGCAACACTGGCGACCATCAACACGATTGCCAGGACGAATCCAGCGCCGGGACCGGCTAACGAAATGAGAATCTGGCGAAGCGACGTATTGGCCCTCGAATAGGATAGCTGGTCGGGGCTGTAACAGGCCAACCCGCCCATTCCATAAAGCACGACCCACGGCTGCAAGCCGTAATGCCGCATGGTCAGGGCATGGCCAAACTCGTGGACCAAAATGGCGATAAAGAGGGCCGCCACCCACAAAAACATCCCCGACATCTCGGGAGCACTCATTCCCAGAAACAAGCCCACCAACCAGAACAAGGGGTGGACTCGAACCGGTATCCCAAACAGGCGGAAGTTGATGTCGTAAGGAGATCGTGGCGGTTCGCCGAACATCTGCTATGATCCGCGTCTATCAGCGGACTCCTTGCTGCCGTTTTCCATTGACCCCAGTGCTTTGTCTGATCTTAATTCTCGGGTTGGCGGGTCACATTCATCCCTGTAAGCAAACGACTTTCGTGATCGGCCAACCCGAATTCTTGAAGTTGTAAAAGCACTAGCATGTTGAACGAACCCTGGGTGACCAACGGGAGCCCGGTTTCGCGGCACTCGGCCGGGAATGACCGTTCCGTCACCGTGCGGGCATGAAGGACTTCGAATCGTGGGCCGTTCCTGCCTCGCGATCTCCTTTTTCAGCGTCTCCGTGTCTAGGCGGTGAATAGACGCACTTGCGGTTGGCATCCGGCGGCACGTAGTGCGGTCGCGGCACCGGTGCGGGGCGTACCGCCAAATGGTCCAAAATGTACTCCGCCGCGCGGCTCGACGCGCCGCCGTGCGCCACCTCGGCCTTCAGCCGGACCAATTGCTCCACCCGCCGTGCCCGCGCCGTCTCGTCGGTCAACCATTCGACCACGTGCGCGGCTATTTGAGCCGATTTGTCCTCCGAGGTCAAATACTCGGGAAACGGTATCGCTTCCGCGTTCGGTTGCGCCGGGTCGAACGGAGTCAGATCGCTGTCGTCCAAAGCGTCGGTCGACAGCAGATTCACCAGCGTGATGTACTTCACCCGCCGAAACCAGCCTTGCGCGAAGTACGCCGCGCGGCTAATCCAGTAGAGCACGACCGTCGGCTTCTCGTGATAGAGCAACTCAAGCGAAACCGAGCCCGAACACGCCATGCAGCAGGTGGCCAGCCGCATCAACTCGGGCGTCTTGCCCAGATGCACCTCGCCCGGCAGGCCGCTGGCGGCCAATTCGGCGCGCGCCATGTCGGCCTGATGCGGCTTGTACGACGCGATGGCAAAACGCACGTCCGGCACCTCCCGACGCACCAGGGCGGCCGCCTTCAGAAACCATCGCAAGTTGTGCTGCACCTCTTGCGTTCGCGAGCCGGGCAGAATCGTCACCAGCGGCCCTTTTTCGGCCTGCAAACGCTCCATCAGCCTCTCGTCGAGCGAGGCCCGCTCGACCTCGTCGAAAAACGGATGCCCGATGAACGTCGCGTTGCAGCCGCGCTGGTTGAACCACGACTGCTCGAACGGCAAACCGCAAAGCACGTGATCCACGAATCGCCGCATCTTCTTCACCCGCCAACGCGCCCACGCCCATATCTGCGGCGGCGAGTAGTAGAAGACGGGTATTCCGTGGGCCTTCGCTCGTCGGGCAATCCACCAGTTGAAGCCCGGATAGTCGATCAACACGACCGCGTCGGGCCGGTGATGGCGAAAATAACGATCGGCGCGGCTCGCCAAGTTCCAAAACTTGTGCAGATTCAATAGCGCCCGGGCGAACCACATGACGGCCAGCGCCGTCAGGTCGACATGCAATCGGCAGTCGGCCTTGGCCATCTCGGGCCCGCCGTAGCCGACGCACTCGATCCGCTCGGACCGGGCTCGCAGTTGCCGAATCAGATTCGCGCCGTGAACATCGCCGCTCGGCTCGCCGACCGAAAAGAAGATACGAATGGATTTGGCCATATGCGACAGGACGCTAGTTAGGGAAGAATAGGCAAGAAGCAAAGCATGTGGACTTTGTGCCAGAGTATGCCATATTGAACTCAAATCAAGAAGACCATTTGCAGCCTGGGCCGCCCCGAAAGCCTAAATCACGGCTGCGATACGGGATTGCCGTTATCGCCCACTGATCTTGCCCCGNNCGTTTCCGCCGTTGGGCTAGGATACGGCACCCTGATTTGCCGTCCTCATGGATCGAGGGTGGCTGATCAGCGGGAGGTTGCTTCGCCGTGCCGTGCGCTCGCTACGGTCCGGCAGGAAAGCAATCTTAACGCACCGGCAGGAGGCCGGTGTTCGCTCCGGGCGACCGGGGATCGACCGCTCCTTGGAAAGGATTCCAATCTCATGCACGCAACGCTTGCGGAATTGGCCGCCCTGGTCGACGGTCGGCTGGTGGGCGACGGTGACCTGGTCATTCACGGCGCGGCTCCGCTCTGCACCGCCATGCCCGGCCAAATCACCCTGAAGGACGGCTGCGACGATCGCAACTACAAACTGTCCGAGTCGCGGGCGTCGGCCGTGCTCGCGTCGCGCGAAAGTCCGCCCCCGGAAGGCATGCCCGCCGTTCTGGTCGACGATGTTCACGCGGCGTTCGCCACCATCATCAAACATTTCAATCCGCCGCGCCGATGCAACCGGACGGGCGTGAGCCCGCTGGCCGTGATCAGCCCCTCGGCCCGGCTCGACGAAGACGTCGACGTCCACCCCTATGCCACGATCGGCGACGGGGCGTTCGTCGGCGCCGGTTCGACTATCCATTCGGGCGTCCATATCATGGCGGGCTGCAAGATCGGACGCGACGTGACCATTTTCCCGAACGTGGTCCTCTACGAAGACACCATCGTCGGCGCGCGGTGCATCCTCCACGCCGGGGTCGTGCTGGGCGCCTACGGCTTCGGCTACACCCAGGTCGAAGGCCGCCACGTCCTCTCGTCGCAGTTGGGCAACGTCGTCCTCGGCGCTGAGGTCGAAGTCGGGGCGGGCACGACGATCGACCGAGGCACCTACGGCCCGACCCTCATCGGCGAAGGAACCAAGATCGACGACATGGTGATGATCGGCCACAACTGCCGCATCGGACGCCACAACATGCTTTGTTCGCAGGTCGGCATCGCCGGCAGCACGAGTACCGGCGACTACGTCGTCATGGCCGGCCAGGTCGGCGTTCGCGACCACGTTCACATCGGCGCCGGCGCGGTGCTCGGGGCCATGGCCGGAATTATCAACGACGTGCCCGACGGAAAACGCATGATCGGCATTCCCGCCACGCCCGAACGCGACCAGAAACTCAAGCAGGCCGCCTTCACGAAACTGCCCGAAATGCGCCGCCAGTTGAAGATCCTGCAGCGAGCCGTCGATCAACTGCTCGAACAACGCCTCGAGCGCGAGGACGACGAAAACAACCTTTCGCGAGCCGCATGACTCCCCGCCCGACATGAAGCTATCCGCCGACAACACGACAGACACCGCCGGCGTCGGCCGCGCGCCCCGCCGCGTCGGGTTGCTGGCCGGATGGGGACGCTACCCGTTTGTCATCGCCCGAAGTCTCAAACGTCAGGGCGTCGAAGTCTACTGCCTGGGCGTCAGCGGCCATGCCGAGCCGGGACTCGACGAGATCTGCGACGATTATGAGTGGATCGGCCTGTGCAAGATCGGCCGCGCCGTCCGCTATTTCAAACGCCATGGCATCACCGAAGTGGCCATGCTGGGCAAGATACACAAAGTGGCGCTATTCCAGCCTTGGCGGTGGCTGAAGCACCTGCCCGACTGGAAAGCCGT
The DNA here is from genome assembly GCA_003532715.1 of Planctomycetaceae bacterium. Taxonomy (GTDB): domain Bacteria; phylum Planctomycetota; class Planctomycetia; order Pirellulales; family Thermoguttaceae; genus UBA11386. The sequence continues at coordinate 821 of DOEZ01000451.1, read as the reverse complement.
CCAGACGTTTGCCCCTCATTTTTTGACTCGGCGAAAGGACTGCCGCGACGACACGCTCCTGGTCGCATTGGTCGAGGCGTTCGCCGCCGAGGGAATTCATTTCGGCCCGCCGACCGATTACTCGCCCGAGTTGCTCGTCGAAGAGGGAATTCTGACGCGCCGTTCGCCTTCGGCCGCCCAATGGCGCGACATCGAGTTCGGCTGGGAAATCGCCAAGGAAATGGGCCGGCTCGACATCGGCCAAAGCATCGTGGTCAAGGATCAGGCGATTATCGCCGTCGAAGCCGTCGAAGGAACCGACGAGTGCATCCGCCGAGCCGGCGCACTCTGCCGCGTGGGCGGGTTCACCGTTGTCAAAGTGGCCAAACCTTGCCAAGACATGCGTTTCGACGTGCCCACCGTCGGCCGCCAAACCCTCCAACGGATGATCGAGGCGGGCGGAAGCGTTCTGGCCGTCGAAGCTGGACGCACCATCCTGCTCCAGGAGCCCGAAGTCATCGCAATGGCGAACCAAAACGGTCTGTCCGTCGTGTCCCTAAACAGGCCGGACTTGAAGTGGGAGGCGGCCTGATCCGGCGATGATGCTATACTGGCAAAAACAGCAATCCACTACAGCCAACGCCAATAACCGCGTCAGGGGGAAGCCATGACGGACAAAAAGACGAAGAAAAAGACTCAAACGCTCCACGAGCGGCTGCAGAAACTGCGGCAACAACTGGCCGGCATGAAGAAGCAGATGGACGACCCCGCCGAAGTCCGCGACATCGAGACGCAAATCGCCGCCGCGGAAGCCGAGTTGGAGAAACTCAAGGGCCAATAGT
>DOEZ01000322.1 GCA_003532715.1 Planctomycetaceae bacterium | reverse complement strand
AAAGCACTGACTGCATGGGCGCGACGCAGTAGTCGCCGAAGAAGGCGTCGACGCGGTCCATCCATCCAACCGTCGCCTCGGCTGTCGACGCCGAGCCGTCCTCGGCCGATGTTTGGGCCGCGATCGGACCGTCGCCCGTCTCGGCAGTGGTGCTCGCCAACTGCCCTTGTGCATGGACTGCTGCGGGCTGCAATCGCGTCTGCGCAAGCACCTCGGCGGCCGGAAGCAAGAAACCACCGAAACCAAGAAGAAGCGGCCACAAGAGACACTTCAGCCAACGGGTGCTCTGATTCCGCATCACTCCGAACATAACAATCCATTCCACGGGGGGGCCTTGACGACTCATGTGTACGGACCAAGAGTTCCTCCAGTGAACACCATCCGAGCGGGGATTGTCAACCACTGGACCCCCGAGCAGGCACATTTTCGCCAAGGCGGGGCACGATCGGTCGCATCATGCCCGTTGTACGGTGTTTACCGTCGCGTCATCGGGACGTAGTCAGTCTGGCCCGGTCCGGTGTAGATCTGTCGTGGACGGAGAATGCGGCTCGTCGAGTCGTCGTGCTGCTCCTTCCACTGGGCGATCCAGCCGGGCAGTCGGCCGATGGCGAAGCACACGGTGAACATGTTCGTCGGAATGCCGATCGCCCGGAGCAGGATTCCGCTGTAGAAATCGACGTTCGGAAAGAGGAGTCGATCGTTGAAATAGGGGTCGGCCAGGGCCAATTCTTCGAGTTTCCGAGCGATGTCGAGCAGCGGGTCCTTTCGGTTGATTTGGGCGAACACCCGATGGCACGCTTCGCGAAGAATCTTCGCCCGAGGATCATAACTGCGATAGACTCGATGACCGAACCCGTAGAGTCGAAAATCGCTGCTCTTGTCTTTGGCCATGCGGATGCACTCCTCGGGCGAAACGCCTCCGGCGTGAATCCGTTCGAGCATTTCGATGACCTCGACGTTTGCCCCTCCGTGCAGCGGCCCCCAAAGGGCGCACACACCAGCGGCGCACGACGCAAATAGGTTGGCTCGCGCCGAACCGACAATCCGCACGGTTGACGTGCTGCAGTTCTGCTCGTGATCGGCGTGCAGAATGAAGAGCAGGTTGAGGGCGTCCTCAACCTCGGGCGTCACGACGTATTGGCGGTACGGAATCGACAACATCATGTGGAGAAAGTTCGCGCAATACCGCAACTTGGGGTCCGGATACATGAACGGCAACCCCTGCGACCGACGACACGCATAGGCAGCGATCGTTCGAACCTTGCTGATCAGCCGAGCGGCGGCCTGGACGAGCGACTCGGTGTCCTCCAAGGCCAAGAACTGCTGATGATAGAACGTCAACCCGTTGAGAACGGCCGAAAGAATGGCCATCGGCGGCGCGTCAACGGGGATCTGTTGATACTGTTGCTTCAATCCCTCGTGCAACAGTTCGTTGTCGGTGAGCAAATCGCTGAACTCGGCCAGTTCCTCTTTGCTCGGCAGTCGGCCGAAGATCAACAGCCAGACGACTTCGACGAAGTCGGGCCTCTCGGTGAACTGCTCGATCGGGATGCCGCGGTAACGCAGAATCCCCTCCTCTCCGTCGATAAACGTGATGTCACTGCGGCAAAGTGCCGTGTTGGCCAGCGACGGGTCGTAGGTGATCAGCCCCGCCTCCGCCCGCAGGCTGCGGATGTCGATGGCGGGCTCGCCGTCCGTTCCATGAAGGATCGGAAGCTCAACCCGCTTGTCTCCGTAAATTACCGTCACCGTGTCGGCCATGTTCCGTTCCCTATTATCGTGCCAAGAATTCGGAGCCCACCTGGAATCGGGCTTGCGCGACAGCCGTTTCGGCTGGCCAGAGCGAGCACCGCCGAGCATGCCAGTACCGCATCGCGGGAGGGGCAGGACCGTATACAGAAGAATACCTTCGGAAGACACGCAGGCACGACTTCTGGTTCTCCCAGAAACGTCCGATCCTCGTGGCGCAACCGACGCGGCGCCAGGCCATCCCCCTACGCGATAGGAGATCATACTCCACCGTCTTGGGGAAGGCAAGCTACCGCACAAGGAAACGATGGAACGGTCCGCTTATCAGGCGTTTTATTCGGATATCGCTACCACTGCCCATCGTACCGGGTCCACAACAGATCGCCCAGATTCCAGTACGCCTCGGTCGCCTCGCGACACGCCTTTCGAGTCTCGCCGGTCAGAAAGGCCCGCCCTTTCTCCTTGTCTTCCTTGAGAAGTTCGACGGCCTTCTTGGCCACGTTTTCCTGTGCGGCGAGGTACTTTTCCTGGATCGGGTCCCGAACATCGGCAACGTCCTTGCGCATTTGGCCCCAACGTTGCGCGGCAATCACGGCCGCGCGGTTGAACGCCCACCAGGCCGAACGGCGACTGAATCCCGTCGTTCGACCACAGGTCTTGAAGTCGAGTGGCAGATCGGTGATGCCCGCGTACATTGGCACGTACGTTGTCATTGCCGTATTGGAGTAACTGAACCAGACGAGTCCGCCAACCTCGTCGGGCAGCCAATCACGAACCTGAATCACCGTGCTGTGCATCGTGTACCAGCGCGCGATGCATCGCTCGCCTCGCCAGCCCCAGCCGCCGTTGATTCTGAACAGCAAATTCATGTCGTAGGGCATAAACGGGTTGGCCAGTGGGCTCTTGACCGTTTTGCCGTTCTCGTCGGTCACGGTCAGATTCTTCGTCATGTCGAATTCGGTCCCCTCGAACGTATCGCGGAAAACCTCCATGATGCGTTCGGGCCCGACCGGTTGATCCGGCTTGACCGAGAGGGGGTATTCACTGAGATTGGGCAGTAGCTTGAGCGAAGGCGCCAGCAGATCGAGCACGCGCCATTCGCGCCGCGTGGCCGAAAAACTCGCCCTATTGGCTGGATCATAGGCCCAATTGAAGCGGAACGGCTCGCCGCTGTTGGGATGCCAGTAGCCCAGTTCCACCGCACGATCGACGACGTTCTTCGAAGCCATGAAGTAGTCGGCGTTCGACAGGTCGAGCCGACCGATCCGCGCGCCGTTGGCCACGACCGAGACATGGTCGTCGGGAATGCGCTGGGCGACCCAAACCGCGCCGACGTGGTCCTTGCCCGGCCCCACGATTTCCATGAGCCATACTTCGTTCGGATCGACGATCGTCAACGCTTCGCCCAGATCACACCAACCATACTTCTCGATCAGTTCGCCTCCGATGCGGATGGCCTCGCGGGCCGTCTTGGCGCGTTCGAGCATGAGCCGTGTGAGCGTGTCGCAGTCGATCAGGCCCTTTTCGCTCTGTAACTCCTCGCGTCCGACGAACGTCGATTCGCCCATAGCCAGTTGATGTTCGTTCATGATGCCGTAGGTTGCCTCG
>DOEZ01000325.1 GCA_003532715.1 Planctomycetaceae bacterium | reverse complement strand
GAGTCGGCGTCGAGCTATTTCCAAATTGATTGGGTGAAGCTCGACGAGGCGCCGAAGGACTTGATGTATTTCCACGCACGCTATCATCAGGAATTCCCGCCCAGGATGGACAAGCCCTACACGATATTTGTCGGCAAGGGACGGGGGCATTACGTGGGAACGGTCCTTTCCTCGCAGAACGGCATCGGCCACTGGTTCGGCGAGGGGGACGATTTCTTCTATATTGACGGCGAAGAGGAGCCTTCGGTCGTCGGCACGGGAACCGAGGANNGGCTGCACCGTATTCGAGCCGCGAGCGCCGGACATGCGGGTTTCGGCCTACCGTTGGCACATTGCCGATCCGGTCTCGTTCGACAAGTCGCTCCGGGTCGAGATCGAGCGGACCGGGTTCATCGTGGATTCGATGGGCGAAGTCGTCTCCGAGCACGGTTCGCGGCCCGATTTCTGGTCGACCGTGTCCTATTGGTACCAGGACGAGGTGGCCGAGCCGTGGTGCGAGTTCCCCTCGTACAAGCAACGGGTCAACCCGGAGATTGTTCTGCACCTGAGCGAAGTCGTCGGCAAGATGAAGCACTCGCCGGGCGTGGAATTGCAGGTGCTTCCGTACAACCGCGCCACGTACAACAAGCCGTGGTTCCGCGTGAAGAACGACAAAGTGGGCGAATGGGTCGAGATCCCCTTCCAGGTCACGGACGAGGGAACGTATTCCATCGCCATCTTCCAACATCTTCGCGACGACAACGGCGTGTGGAAAGTGCTCCTCGACGGAAAGGAACTCTACGAGGCCGGTCAGACGCACATTCCCGGCGGCTATTGCGTTACGAACGTCGAGCAGGTTCCACATGAAGAGATGAACACGACGCTCGACTTCTTCAACATCTATCGAAAGAACGAGCAGGAAGACTACATCTATGGGCAGCGGTGCGAGCGGAAGATCGGCCTGTTCGATCTGAAGCCAGGCAAGCATGTGCTGCGTTTCGTCTGCGTCGGATCGAACCCGGGTTCCTTCGATCACAAGACCGGCAAACCCCGATACAACATGACGGCCGACGTCATTTCGCTTCGGAAGTTCCCGTTCGAGAAGGAATTCATCGATCGTTGGATCGAGGCGGTTCGTGATCAGAAGAAATGATTCGGGGAATCAACCTTGGTTTTTCATTGCGAAGCGGGCATAGTCCATCGAAAAGCGCCGAGCGGCGTTGAAGACAGGAAGGTCCGTATGATTTTCTCACGATTGATCCTTGTAAGTCTGTCGGTTTTGCTCCTCGGCCCCAGCATCGCGGCCGCCAAGTCGCCGTCGCCACTGATGGGCGAGACGGAGTCGGTCCACTCGCTCGCGCCGGAAAACAACAAGGTCCGAGGTCTGGCGTTCGACGAGGCGTCGCCCAAGGCGCCGAGGCTTTTCGTCTTGGACGCTTCGGGCAAGGTTTTCGCCTACCGGATCCCGACCGACGCGAAGGCGGATCCGGAGTTGGTCGGCTCGATGAATGTGCCCGGTGAAACGGACGAGCGGCCGTTGGCGGGATTGCGCGGCTTGGCGTTTGCTCGCGAAGACGGCCGTGATATTCTCTATTTCCTGAACTGGGACGACACGAACCGTCCGGAGGGCGACGATCGGGATATTGTCTCCCAGCTTTGGCGGTGGGACATCAACGAGAATACATCGACTTTCATCGACCTTTCGCGGTACACGAATCGCATCGGCGATCGCGAGCCGTTCGATCTGACGCTTGACAACGGGGACATTGTCATCTGTTTCAAGTCAACGGGCTATCGGGACGAAGACACGCGAGTTCAACGGGGGCTTGTTCGCCTGCGATGGCCGGCACCCCGGAAAGACTATCCCGAGTTCGTGCGTCACATGCCGGATGCGGGGACGGACTTTTCGCGTGGCGTGGCCGCGATGGAGTTGGATGGAGCGAAGTATCTCTGGGCGACGGCGGGAAATGATCACGTCTATTGCGCCGACGGGCCGACCGGACGGGGTTTGTTCTTCTTCGAGTTGCCCAAGACGGTCAAGTCGGGAAGCAATTGCTGGGGTCTCGGCTTCGGGGCCGGTTCGCTTTGGGTCTTGGAGGACGTCGATCGCGGTCCGGACCAGCTCCATCGAGTGAACGTGACGAAGAATCTTGACGTCCCGGTCACCGGTCCGAAGATCGTGCGCCGTTTGAACATGTCGATTCGAACGGAGCCGGAAGCTCGCGGAACGCCGAATCCGGGACGGGTCCAGCACAACTACTCCCGCCCGTACGACGCGGCGCAAATGCCCAATCAGGGCATCTGGCCGAAGACGGAACGGATTGCCGACGCTTCGGATGCCCCGAACGCGGCGATCGTTCCGTTCACGCATGACCCGGCGGGTGATGTGTCGAGCCGGCAGTACATGCAGTCGGTTGTCTACGCCGACGCTCCGGCCAGGACCTATCGGTCGGAATACCAGATCGACCTGTGGACCAACAGCTACCGCACGTTCGTCTATCCACATCGGGTCGACGACGTCAAGACGGCGCTGCGGCGAACGAACTACCTCGAGGATGATCCCGAGTTGTACAACTTGACGGACAAGAAGACGTACGACGGTTTTCTCGAAAGAATCAAGAAGCACATCGAAGACAAGTACGGCGTTCCCGCCGACATGGAGAACGCTTATTGGGCCGCGAGAAACACGATCGAGTACATTCAGGACGTCTACTACTATCCGAATCGCGCGAAGCGCAAGCCGGCGGCCGTCGACTATTCGCGGAAGCACTACGACGCTAATCCGGGCAACCTGAAGATCGAACTGTCCGATCGTCCCTACGACAAGACGCAGATTATTGCGTGCTCCGGGACGAGCGTGATGGTCGCGGGAACGATGCGCTACATCGGCATTCCAGCACGCTGGCTCGGCACGAGCACGCAGCAGGGGCCGGCGAAGTGGGACACGAATCGCAACGGCATCCTCGACGAGGGCGAAACGGCTACATGCACCAACGGTCACCGCTACAGCCAGGTGTGGCTGGGAAGCCGGTACGGTTGGATTTGTTTCGATGGAACGCCGTCGAAGCCGGACCTGAACGATTACGACCCGGTGCCCCCGCTGCAAACGCAGTGGCGCTACATGCAGCGATGCGGATCGGGGCATCTGACCGAGAAGCGGATCGTTCTCAATGTGGGTTCCAAGCTGTTTCGCCCCCTCTATCGCGATTTCAAGTACGACGAGCGGGCGGCCGTCCACAACGCCTGCGGCGGCGATCAACGCTACAACCTGAAGGGACGATTCGAGAAGTCCGACCTGTGGAGGCCGTCAGGCGATGGAATCTCGGTCGAAAATCTGTGCTTCATCGAGGACGTGAAGCTGTATGGTCCGAAAGATAAGACGAAGGTGACGTGGAAGCTCAAGGGCGACTGGGATCTCGATCGGTCGGCCCGACTGGACGTCACGCTGGAACGCTCGCGTCCGGGCAGGGGAGGGCCGCGAACCGTTGCGACCCTCGCCGAAGGTATTCCCTATCGCCAACGAAGCGTGGAGCTCGATCTGTCGAAGTACCGCGGCGACAATCTGCGAATCAGCGTTCGAAAGGTAGGCGATTCGGAGACGGGCGGATTGTCCGAACCCTTCACGCTGCCGTAAGAGCCGTCGGTCGGGTCGCTCGCAGGGTGAGCGAAGTTCCGTAGGGTGGGTCGAGCTCCGCGAGCCTCACCATCAGCACTCAGTGGTGAATTACAGATAGGGTGCGTCTGGACGCACCAAGAATCAATCCTCGCCGTTTCTCCGTGTTCTCCGTGCCTCCGTGGTGAAGTGTTCTTTGGTGCCGACGGTGCGACATTGCCGATACGCCAGCGGCGAAATGCCAATCTCGCGCCGAAACGCACGATAAAACGTCGAAATCTCCTCGTATCCCACCTCGAAGGCGATCGCCGAGACGGGCAGGGCGGTCTGTTCGAGCAGGGCCGCGGCGCGGGCCAGCCGCAGATAATGGATGTGCCGTGAAAAGCCGCGCCCGGTGACGGCGCGAAAGATGGTGCGAAAGCGGCGCTGCGAGAGGCGAGCCATCCGGGCCGCCTCGGCCATGTTGCACGTCTCGAAATAGTGATCGGCCAGATAATCGACCACATTCTGCACGCGCTGGCGGCTTCGACGTTGCGGTGAATCGACGGCGGTCGGCATACCGCCTGTCTCGGCGGCGACTCGGTGCAATTCGACGATTAGTGAGCACAGGCAGTGGTCGATCGCGGCGTCGAACTTCAACGCCCGCCGCTGTTGCTCGTGCAGCATCTCTCGCAGCGCCTGACGAGCGCGCCGCGCTCGCGGCGGCGGAAGCCAGCGGGCAGCGGTTAGCCGCGAAACGGGCTCGAAGAGCTTGCGATGACGCGAAAAGACGGCCGGCGAGAAGTAGACGACGAAAACGACCATGGGATCGCCGGGCGTGTCGATCAGCTCATGGGCCCGGCCCGAGCGAATCAGAATCGCGTGCCCCGGCGAAAGATCGTGGACCGTTCGTCCCAACACGCATCGGCCTTGTCCCGAGACGACGTGAATCAGGCTATGGCAGGCGTGGACGTGGCGCGCGACCTTGAAGTCGGGCCCGTGGGCGTGGCTTTCAACGTGGATCCCATGAGGGGGAAGGGCGACGGCGTGGTGGGTTGTTTTGCGTGCCATGGGTGTCTCCTTCGCATGATTATAGTCTGGCGAACGCCGTCGCGAAATGAAAATTGCCGAAAATGCAAATCGTACGTTGCCGGTTCCGCCATGGTGAGCGCTCGTCTGTTTGGTAGAATGACGGTTTGACGCGAGTCGCAACCGACCCGTTCGAGCTTTGAAACGGGCGGCAATCAGCTTATCCGAGGATTTGAATGATGGGAGTCGGCGAGAGGACCGATCACGCGGCAAGGCCGAAATGGCGCTACGAGCGCGCGACACCCGAAGACTTGATTCGGATGGCCGCCGAACTCGGGCTTTCGCTTCCCGCGAGCGAGGATACGTCGATCCTGGCTTCGCCGGTCGCGGTCGGCTCGCTGACCGCGCCCAATTCGCTGGCGGTCCAGCCGATGGAAGGTTGCGACGGCGACGCTGAAGGACGGCCCGGCGAGTTGACCTTGCGACGCTACCGACGGTTCGCTCGCGGCAGCGCGGGATTGCTTTGGTTCGAGGCGATTGCCGTGGTCCGCGAGGGACGCGCCAATCCGCGTCAACTCTGGCTTCATGCCGGCAGCGCTGCGGCGTTCGCCGCCATGGTCGCCGATTCGCGGGCGGCGGCGACCGAACGATTCGGCGCGAACCACCGTCCGATCATGGTCGCCCAGTTGACCCATTCCGGCCGTTACAGCCGGCCGGACCACTCGCCGCACCCGCTCATTCCCCAGCACGATCCGTATCGCGACAAGCGGATGAACCTGGCCGACAATTGGCCCGTCCTTTCCGACGACGAATTGGATCGACTGCCCGACGCCTACGCCGAGGCCGCGCGACTGGCGTTCGAGGCGGGATTCGACGCGGTGGACGTTAAATCGTGCCACGGTTACTTGATCAATGAGTTGTTTGCGTGCCACACGCGCGAGGGCAAATACGGCGGCCCGTTCGAGAACCGCGTGCGGCTCTTTCTCGACATTGTCGATCGCGTACGCGACGCGGTCGGACCCGACCGGCTGATCACCAGCCGCATGGGCGTGTATGACGCGATTCCGTACCCGTATGGCTGGGGAGTCGATCATTCCGACGTCATGAAGCCGGACCTGTCCGAGCCGAAACGGCTGATCGAGATGCTCGTCGAGCGGGGCGTTGGGCTCTTGAACGTCACGGTGGCCAATCCCTACTACAATCCGCACATCAATCGTCCGTTCGACCAGCCGGTCGCCGGCGGATATCAGCCGTCCGAGCACCCCTTGGCGGGCGTGGCCCGCATGGTGTCGCTGGCGGGCGAGATCCAGCGGGCCTTTCCGCGACTGGCCGTGGTCGGCTCGGGCTACAGTTGGCTTCGCGGGTTGTTTCCCTGTGTGGCCGCCGGCGTGAAAGCCCAGGGGATGGCGACCTTCATCGGCGCGGGTCGCATGGCGTTTGCCTATCCCGATTTCGCCGCCGAC
>DOEZ01000148.1 GCA_003532715.1 Planctomycetaceae bacterium | reverse complement strand
ACTCATCGCCTGGACTCCCGCATGGGCGGCTCTGATCGCGACGATCGCCTTTGTGGACCGCGGGAAGAACCCCCTCTTATCGCTTGATCTCCCGTCAGCCGTATTCTGTGGTGTGCTCTTCGCGCTGGCCGCGGTGTCGGTGGCTCTGCCCGATCGCGGCCTGCCCGACCGGCTCGCTGGAACTTGGCCCGTGCCGCGATAAGTTGGCCACCCCCTCCCCTGCCCCGCTTGCGTTTCTCCGATCCTTCAGGGCTGCTTCCGACGGCCGCGAATCTCATCGATTGTCAAAACGCGATCGTAAACGGACACGTCCCTCATCAAACCCTGAAAATTGCTGAAGTTGTCGGTTCGTCCGCCGACGAAGATCCGCGTTGCGTCGCTCGGGCTTCCTTCCCGGATGCTGCCCGATATCTCGGGTTCCTCGGCGCCGTTGAGATAAACGGTGATTCGATCCCCGTCTCGCGTCAGAACCAGGTGATTCCAGGTTTCCGGCCGCAGAACCGTCTTGCCCGACAGTATTTCGTTGCGCGAGCCGCCAGTGAAGAAGAAGAGCCTTCCGGGCGACAACCGCCCTCTGGCTCGGTAGGTGCCGCTGATACCCAAATGATCGCCGCATCCGGCGGTGATCGATTCGTTGCCACGCGAGAATAGGTATCCGGTCACCGGCTGAATGTCCGTGGGAAGCGCGTTGTAGAACCAGAACTCCACGCTGTAGGTGTCCCCCAGCGGAACAACGGCTGTCATGCGTCCCCCGGCAAAGTAGGCCGACGAACGACCGGATTGCTCGGACAACGTCTCGGAAGACGAGCCTGTCGAGGGCACGAGAACCACCCCCTTCTGGCATGTGGCTTCGTTTCCGTGTCCCGAGGCGTCTTTCACCGTGCGATTGTCGAACTCTCGCATCGTCCACCATGCCAAAGGCTTCGATTCAGCCACCGCCCGAGCATAATCGACCGAAATCACCGGCTCTTGGCTTTCGAACGGGCGAATGGTGCGAGGGCGAACGGCGTTTCGGGCTTTCTCCGCGTGGTAGATTTGAACCAGTTCCTCGCACGCCCGTCGAAACACGTCCGCCTTCGCCCGTCCCTGATTGTTCGCGTGGAGTTCCTGATCGATCAATGCGCGGAGCACGAGAATGCGCCAGCGCCACGCGCAGCGCGCCTGAGGCGTCAACACGGCGTCGGCCCCTTCGATCAATCGAGCCGCCTCGCCAGCACGATCGTCGATCGCGTTGACCGAATAGTTGCATCGCGCGATCTGCCGGGGATGGTTCTTTTCCATGATTTGGATGGCCGCAAACACGTCCTCGACCACGTCCGGCGAGAACTCAAACGCGATGTACTCCTTCACGGCGTCGGCGGCCGACTGATCGGGGTCCCAATAGAACCGGCAACAAATGATCTTGTTGATGTCCTCGAAAATCCCCTCCGAGTACGGAACGCCGCCCGCGAGCCGGCCACGAGTCTGATCCCACAGCCGCTGCAACCGTTCGGGCAACGGATTCGCGCCATACCCACCCCAGGGAAACTGGCCGTTCATGCTGATTTCGGGGAAATTGACCTGCGGCAATCCGCCCGGCACTCCCTTGTCCAGCGGATAGCGAGGGAAGTCGCCGTGCGACTCGGCCAGAATGAAGTCCACCCAATCGTGATCCCGCGCGAGCGCCTTGGACAAGCCTTCCCACTCGTCGGTGCAAGAGGGCGAGCTTCGCCATGTGGACGGCAGATAATCGAAACACCAGGTCGAAAGTACGGAAACGCAGCCGGGATACCTGGCGCGCGCCGACGCGGTCACTTCTTTCGATAGCGCGACGTAGCCGCGCCATCCCCACGGCCAGCACTCCTCGCAGCCGCAACCGCCCTCGTCATACGGCCAATGCCACACCGAATTGAGGCCGACATCCCGAAACTGATCCAAGAGTTTGCTGTTGAGTTTGCGGAGATACTCGCGCCCCTCCGGCTGGCTCGGGCAGATGTTCATGCCGAACGAGCCCCCGCCGTGGCGATGATTGAAGTTGACTCCCCGAACCGACCGAGGCGCGGACGCGAATCCTCCGTTCCACGCCTGAAGCAGTCCGGCGTCCATCCCGATGGATCGCGCCGCCTTGAGCAACTCCCGCAAACGATCGAGGTGCGCCTTCGCCCGCGGATCGTCGAAATCCTCGAATTGCCAGGCGGGAAAATGGACGCACAGCGTGTTGTAGCCCCACAGGCAGATCTCTTCCACGTACCGCCGCACGTCTTCGACGGGCGCGGCCTCGTAGAAATTCTGAAAATGTGTCGCGAAGTAGATGGCNNCCCGACGTGAAACCGCCCTCGCCGTACCGCGAAGTGTGAAGCAACTTGCCGATGCCGTAATAGAGCCCGCGAGCGTCGTTGCCCGCGATGCGCAGCGTGTTCGACGAAACGTCAGCGATCCTGAATCCCTCGGTGCCGATCCCCGGCTCGATCGCTAATTCGATCGTCAGCGGCGCCGGGTCGACCGTGGTCACCTTGGCGTCGCACCGATCAGCCACCTCCCGGGCAAACACTTCCACCGCTCTCTCGACAATCGCCCCGGGCTCCGGTGGCAGCGCCACGCGAATCAATCGAACGGGTTCGGCAAAGACCTCGCCCGCGTCGACGCCCACGTTGGCGACCAGCAGCACCAGGCAACATGTCCATCCGATGGCGGCTCTCATGCGAATACTCCCGTCATTCGGGCTTCTTTGCTTCCCAAACGTCGCGAAGGTCGTCCGAATACTGATTGCGAATCCCCTCGTCGGCGAGAATCTCCTCCGTGGCGTCAATCAATTCCTGGCGGTTGAAGACGAGCAGTTCATAACGTCCGCACAGGGTGACAATCAGGTATTCGCCTTCCGCATCGCGAATCAACTCGACAAGGTGGGCCAGGTTCTTCACCGGCGTGTCGTTGATCTTCTCGACCACCGCCAAGGGAGTCGGATCATAACCCTTCGAAACCGTGCCCGGGAACAGACGATTGCCCAAGACCACCAGTTCCTCGCCGGGAAACGCTTGCCGATCGTATTGACGCGAAGGCAATGGATTGCCAAAATACCGCATGTACATCTCCCACGGGCCGACGATCTGCGTCGCCAGTTCCTGGGTCACCGGAGTAAACAACATGGGGCCGTGGATGAAGTAACGCGGATAATCGTTCCCCAGATAGGGCACCACGCGGTCGACCTGGTTCGTGATGGGCACCTCCATGTCGAGCGTCTTCCCGTCGCGCAGAACCTTTACCGGGATCTTTCCGTCCACCGCCAAGTCGGTGATATAGTAGGAAAACCGCAGACGAAGATCGTCGCGGACCTGAACATCGCCCTGTTGGTCGATTGCGTGCTCGCCGATGTGCGTAATCACGTCCCAGGGACGCAAAGGACAGTCCTTCTCGCCCTTGCGCACCTCGCGAACCATCAGCCCTCCTTCACCCTTCCCTAACCCCAGTCGCGTGCGAAGCGCCTCGTTCTCGGTCGTCTGCAGCCAAACCGACTGAAGATCCTGTTTGCCGTCGTACTTTCCGTCGGCGACATCCTCCAAAAACAGCTTGATCTCCTCGGCGGCAATCAGATAGCCGATATTGTCGGCCTTGGTAACCTTACTGAAGACCAGGCCGATAATCTTGCCGTCGACGATGGCCGGCCCGCCGCTGTTGCCCGGATTCAATGCCGCGTCGACCTGAATGCGCAGTGCGGCGCCGTCGTAGCTCAATCGTGCATACTCGATTCGCGAGACGATTCCCTCGGTGATCGAGAGCTGATCGCCCCCTTCCGGATAGCCGTATACATTGACCGTGTCCTTGACCTTCGGGAGCGCGTCGGCCAACGGCAACGGTTTGCGGTTCTCGAAGAACGCCTCGTCCTCGACCGTGACGATCGCCAGGTCCAGATCGGGAGCGATGCACGCCACCTTGCCGACGACTTTGTCCGTGGTCTGATCGGCCTGCACAAACACCTGGCTCGCGTGGATGACGACGTGGGCGTTCGTCAGGATGCGATTCCCGTCGATAATCACGCCCGAGCCCGACGTGCTCGCCGGATTTGCCTTCTTCCAGGGGCGCACGAGATCGGGCGATCGCTGCGTCACGTGCAACTTGACAAGCGACTCGCTGATCGCGTCCCGGGCAAACGCTCCGTCCGAAACCAATCCGCACGCCGTCGCAATAATCCAACCGCAAATCCAACAGCCCAATTTCATCGTCGTGTCTCCCACAAAGTTGTTACATCGTCAGTCAACGGCCGGAGAAAACCAATCTCCGAAATGGCCGCGGCGCGGCTCGCCCCCCCTCAGCCTCCCTATCCTACCGCGAATCCGGACCGTTGCCAAGTAGCGATTTGTGCATCAAGCGTGTCGCGGCAGCCCACTCCCTTACGGTCGGGGTTCGGTTTTCGCCTGGCGAGGATATTCGAGCGTCCCGTCGTTCGATCGACGTTCACGGCTGGCGGCTCAGGCTAAAAATGGGCAACAACAGGGCCATTCCGATCCCGCCGACCACGACGCCCATCACGGCAATCATTATCGGTTCGATCAGACTCGTCGTCGTTTTCAACGCGGCCTCGACCTCCTGGTCGTAGTAGTCGCTCACGCGTTCGAGCACGTAGTCGAGCTTGCCCGTCTCCTCGCCCGACGCGATCATTTGCACCAGCACGTTGGGGACCAGCGGATTGCCGGCCAACGCATCGTGAATCCGTTGACCCGCCGTGACCTGCTCGATGACCCGCTCCCACATGCGCTTATAGTGGATGTTCGACGCCACTTCGCCGCACAACTCGAGCGACTCGACGACCGACACCCCCGCCGCAATCATCGTCGCCAACGTCCGAATGCTTCGGCTCAAAACGACCTTCCGGTAGGTTTTGCCCGTCAACGGACAACTCAGCTTGAACCAATCCCAGACAACTCGACCCTGTTCGGTCCGTTTGCCGAAAATGAAACCGGCCACCAACGCCACGACGAGCAACGCCCACGCAACCCAATAATCCAGCAACACGGTCGACACGCCCATCAGAACTTTCGTCGGACCGGGCAGGTCGGCGCCGCGCGACTCGAACAGCGGGATGAACTTCGGCAGAATGAACGTCAACAGGAAGATCGTCACGGCGATCGCAACGCACACCATGACGGTCGGATAGGCCATTGCGGCCCGAACGCGGCCTCGATTCTCCACTTCCCGCCGAAGATAACCGGCGATCCGGTCGAGCATCCGCCCCAATGTGCCCGTCGCCTCGGCGGCCTTGACCAACGACACGTAGGTCTGGTTGAACTGCTTCGGGTGCTTCGCCAGGGCGCTCGAAAAATCGCCCCCCGCCTCGACCGATTGCTGTAGATCCTCGAGAACCTCCCGCAGCGTGGGGTTTTCTTCCTGCGAGATGATGCCCGACAACGCGGCCGAGATCGTGATACCCGTGTCGACCATGATCGACAGTTGGCTCGTCGTGTAGATGATTTCGCTCTTTGTCACGCGGCGGCGAAGCAGGGGACTGTCCTTCTGCTCCTCCAGCGTGATGATCTCGAATCCGTCTTGCCGCAACTGCTGCGCCGCGTCGTCGAGACTGACCGCGTCGACGCTTCCCTCGTGGGTATTTCCCAACGGATCGCGAACACGATATTGATAGCTCATCGCTGAACGCCTTAAACCTCGTTCCGAATTCCTCGCACCGACTGCTTATTCCCCTAACGCATGTCGCCGGCGACCTGGAACACCTCCTCGATCGTCGTCATCCCCTCGCGCACCTTGCGGACACCGTCGTCGCGCAAGGTCACCATCCCCTCCTCGATCGCCCCCTTCTTGATGTTGTTCGTGTTTGGGCTGTTCGAGATGATGTCGCGCAAGCAGTCGCTGATGACCAATAGCTCGTGAACGGCGATCCGCCCCTTGAATCCCGTGTTTCGACAGTTCTTGCACCCTATCCCCTTGAAAAACCGTTCGCACTCGTAACCCATCCGCTCCAGCGCGCGGCGAACGTTCTTCGCCGGTTCATACGGCTCGCGGCATTTCTGACACACGCGCCGGACGAGACGCTGAGCGAGCACCACGTTCAGCGCCGCCCCGATCAAGTACGACTCGATGCCCATGTTGATCAACCGCGTCACGGCCGAACACGCGTCGTTCGTGTGAAGCGTGCTGAACACCAAATGCCCGGTCAGCGCGGCCTGAATCGCCGTCCGCGCCGTCTCCTCGTCGCGAATCTCGCCCACCATGATGATGTCGGGATCCTGACGCAGAATCGTCCTGAGCGCCTTCGCGAACGTCAAACCGATCTTGCTCTGAACCTGAAACTGGTTGATCAGCGGCAGATGGTATTCGATCGGATCCTCCACCGTGCAGACGTTGTTCTCCATCGAACTGATTGTGTTCAACGCGGCGTAAAGCGTCGTGGATTTGCCGCTGCCCGTCGGACCAGTCACCAGCACGATGCCGTTCGGCGCGCGTATCTCCGCTTGAAACGCGCCGAGAATGTCGGCGGCGAACCCCAACTCCTCCAGATTGAGCGACACGGCGCGCGTGTCGAGCACTCGAATGACCGTCTTCTCGCCGCGCGTCGTCGGAAACGTGCTGACGCGCAGGTCGATCTTTCGCCCCTCGAGCAACACGTGAATCCGCCCGTCCTGCGGAAGCCGCCGCTCGCTGATATCCATCGACGCCATGATCTTCACGCGGCTGTTGACGGCCGACAGCAAGTGCTGCGGAACCTCCAACGCCTTGTGCAGCCGTCCGTCGATGCGGTAGCGTATCCGAAGACAACGCTCGGCCGGTTCGATGTGGATGTCGCTCGCCCCCTCGCGGACCGCGTTGAAAATGATGTAGTTCACCAGCCGGATGACGGGCGATTGACCCGCTATCTCCTCGATGTCGCCGATATCCTCGATCGCCTCCTCGATCAGCATCACGTCGGCTGATTCCGAGTCTTCGATGATGTCGTCGATCACGAAGACCTTCGAGTTCGGCAATCCGGTGATGATGCGGCGAATGTCGCGCGACGTCGAGGCGACGATCTGCACGTCCAGGCCCGTCAGACCGCGAACCTCGTCGACAAGAAATAGGTTCGACGGTTCCGACACGGCAATCGTCAACATGCCGCGCGTCACGAAAAGCGGCATGACCAGGTTGTTCTCGATGTACTCGCGAGGCAGAATGTCGACCACCTTTGGGTCGTACATGCGCGCGTCGAGCTTCGCGTAAGGCACGCCGTACTCGGCAGCCAGGCATTCGACGATGTGATCCTCCGAGCAGTACTCCAACTCGACGAGCACCTCGCCCAGTAGCTTGCTCCGTCCACGCCGCTTCTGCTCCTCGAGGGCGGCGCGAAGCTGCTCCTCCGTCAGATAACCCTCCGCAACCAGAATGTCGCCGAGGCGGCGCGGCGCGCCCACTGTGGTGCCGGTCGTCGATCGGTTGCTCATGGGGGTACCTGAACGGGTCTCTTGAGTTTGGGGCCGGATTCCGTCGGGCCGCCGCTTCCGCCATTCGGTCGGCACCGACGTCCTCGCCTTCTCCCCTGTCAATGAAAACTCTTCACCGCGTCAATCACGCTCTGAAATACGTCGATGTGCTGATCGATTCGCGTGATCTCGAGAATCTTGCGATTCGTCGCGTTCGTCGTGGCCACCGTCAGCCGACCACCTTGCTGACGCAGCGAGTCCTGCGCATTCAATAACGCCGTCAGGCCCGCACTGTCGAAGTTCTCCGTGCCGTCGACGTCCACGACCACGTTGCTCCGATCCAGCATCGGCAAATACGACTCGAACTGTTCGGCCGTCTCTCCCGCGAGCTCCTCCGGTGTGTGAACCACGATCACGTCGCCAAATACCTCGCTTGGTAAATGCAGCATGGTGGCCGTTCCTCGAATTCCTTGGTGTATGAAATGCGATTTGCCTCCTGCCGACAACTCGCGGGCAACGTGCCCTTGTCGCCTAGACCGATGATTCCACGAGCCGCGACCGCTCGCCGCTCTCCTCTCCCAGAATGCGCTCGATCGTCTCCAGCAGCTTGCGCGGGCTGAACGGCTTGGCGATCAGTTCTCGAATCTCCAAGCGTCCGGCCAGGTCCTCCTCGTCGAGTTCAAAACCCTTCGCCGTCAACATCAGCACGGGGATGTGCCGCGTTGCCTCGTGGCTCCGAACTCGCTCGACCAATCCCAACCCTCCCAGACGCGGCATCTGACAGTCGGTCACCAGGATGTCCGGAATCGATTCCTCGATCCGCTCCCACGCCTCTTCGCCGTCCGTCGCGATGCGAACGTCGTGCCCCGCCTTCTTGATCTTGAACTCCGCGGCGCGAAGGATCGGAAGGTCGTCGTCGCACAGAAGTATTTTCTTGCTCATGGCTGTCTTCTTCATTCTGGCTGGTGAGTCATGTTCTCGGGATGAAGCGGAAAGCATCGCGATTCCGCCGTTGTTCAGGATAGCTGCCCCGTCCCAGGAATCGTGACGGCGAACGTGCTCCCCTTGCCCAGTACGCTGTGAACCGTCAACGTCCCGCCATGCACGTCCTCGGCAATGTGCTTCGCCAGGGGCAAGCCGAGCCCCGTCCCCGAAGCCATGCTGCTGTCCTTCTTCACGCGATAGAACTTCTCGAACACACGACGCGCGTCCTCCTCCGAAAGCCCGACGCCCGTGTCCTCCACCTCGAATCGCACGTCGGTGTCGAACATCCGACTCCGCAAAGTCACTTGCCCCCCTTCCGGCGTGTACTTGATGGCGTTCGACAACAAGTTGATCGCCGCCTGCAAGAGCATGTCGCGGTCGGCCAACACACCCAGGTACATCTTGCTCAAGTCCGCGACGAGCGTTATTTGCTTGGCCTCGGCGCCGGGACGAACCACGTTGAGCGCCTCCTCGAGAACCTCGTTCAGTGGTTGAGGCTTCTTGTCCACCTTGACCACGCCCGCCTCCATCCGCGCCAAGTTCAGCAGGTTCTCCACCAGCCGCTGGAGTCGATCGGCCTGCGCGCTGATCACGCCCAAGAACTCCTCGCGCGTCGCCTGATCCTCGGCCTCTCCGTCGGCCAACAACTCGACGTAAGCCTTGATTCCGGCCAGGGGCGTCTTCATTTCGTGGCTCACCGACGAGACGAATTCCGCGTTCCGCCGCTGAAGGACCTTTGTGTCGCCGATGTCCCGCAAAACGGCCACCGCGCCGATCGATTCACCCTCAGCGTCCGAGGAATCGTTGGACCGGGCAGTCAGTTTTCGCGCCGTCACGCGGTACCAGCATCCGCGTCCCGACTGATTCATGATTTCGATTTCGTCGCTGCACTGCGCCGCGTTTCTTCGGTGACACGTGCTCGTCAACACGTTAATCAGGTTCTCGCACCGAACTAATTGGTCGAGCGCCCGATTCTCGGNNAATTGGTCGATCGCGACGATCGGCTCGTCCAACCCCGCCAGCACCGCCCTGATCCGGTCTCGTTCGTCCATCGCCCGATGACAACGGATTTCGGCCGAGTTTCGCATGTGTTCCAGCTCATGCACCTGCTCGCAAGCGCCGACCAACAACTCGCACAACCGATCCGCCGCTCCTCGCAGGGGATGATCGGACGACAGGGGGATTACCTTATTGCCCACCGTCTCGGCCGTCATCTCGCCGGGCGCGATTCGCCCAAGCTGCTCGAAATAGCGCCGCGCCGTCCGCATCGTCCGCGACGCCGGCCACGCGAGGGCAAACGTCGCGACCGACGCAATAACCAGACCCGCGACAAACGCCGCCCAGCGCACGAACCATCCGCTCTGGTCGGTCACCAAACCGGCCAGCATCGCACAAGCCAAGCCAACGGACAACGCAAGAGCCGCCGCCGCCAACACATTGGAGCCTTTGACACCACTCATCAATACTCTCGGGAATTCTGGGCGCCTTCAACCACCGTCCGTCCGTTGACCGTGACATCAACAGCATCGACGTCGAGGAAATAAGCCCCTCCAGGCAAGCCGGAACCGGTCACGCAAGGTCCGATCCGTTGCACGTTCGCCGGCACCGCGCGGTAGCACGATCCGTCGGACCACGTACCCGTAGCAGCCGCGCGAGGGAAGAACCGCTCCGGCCGGAACGCCGCCAAAGCGAATCACGCACTCCGTCTACCGACGAACCGTCAGGCGTGGGTCGATTCGTTGCGCCTCCGCGAAACATTCGCGTGCCGCCTCGAACTGCTCCTGCCTCACGTGAGTGCATCCCAGTAAAAAGTAGGCCAGAGCATCCGACTTGTCCAACGAAAGTGCTTGCCGCAACACAAGTTGGGAAGACTCAAGGTCCCCTTGTCGGTAGTAGGCCACCCCCAGCGCCCGTAGGAGAGAGGTATCCCGAGGAAAACGGCCCCGCGACTCCTCGGCCAGCACGACCGTGAGTCCGGGGTATCCGTGACGTAGCGCCGCCACCGCGGCGAAGTTGGGAATTTGCGGATTATTCGGTTCGGTCGCGGCGGCACGCTGAAAAAGAGCTAGTCCTCGCCCCGTGTCCCCGTTGATGAGAGCTGTCTCGGCCATGTCAAGCAGCCGATCCGCGTCCGTACCGTCGCCCCAACCGGCTCCGCCGATATCCTCGGCCAAAAACGCATCCCCCGGCGAAAGACCGCTCTGTCCGGTGCCGGTGGTTGGCTCGACGCCAGGGTCCATGTGGCTCGCAGGGACCACCTCCGCCTCGGGACCCGGCGACGGAATCACGGCATCGGTCGGCAAGACGTTGGCCAGCGCGGTCGCCGTCTCCGTTTGGAGGCCCGACGACAAGTGCCTTGCTCGCTCCAGATGGGCTCTCGATTCCTCGTGCCGACCCAAATCGGCCAGGAGCGACCCCATCGCGTCGTGGACCTTCGGATCGTTCGGAAAATCGGCGACGGCCGTCTCCAGTTGCGCGATCGCGTCGGCGTGCCGGCCTTGTTCGAAGTAGACGTGCGACAGCAGCATCCGTCCGTCGCGGTGCCCCGGATCGCGTCGCAGCAACTGTTCCAGGATCGCCTGGCAGTTTCGCGGGTCGCCTCGCTGCCGTGCTCCCTTCGCCGCTTCGAACTCGGCGTGAGTCCGTTTTTGCTCGAACTCTTCGATCATCGCCGCCTCGCGCCGGCGCAGCTCGACCGCCACGTCCTCGACCGGAGCCTGCGGCAACGGCATCGATCGGCAGCCCGTCAGAACCAGCGTCGCCGTCACGATCGCGAATCGCTTCAACCAGACTCGTCGAGCGCGGCCCATCATTGCACGACCTCGGCGTCCTCGGGAATCAACATCGGCGCGCCCGACTTCGAATGCCCGCCCCTCGGGTCAACCTCGCCCCTCTGCCCGTCCAATTCGTCGAGCAACCACGGCGCCACTTGGGGACCGTCCATGGTGCCGCCCGGATGAACGCTTCCTCCCTCCACGCGGCCTGCCTCGTGAAAGGGCTTGCCAAGCCAGATGTCGCTCCGCAGTTCGATCGCCTCGCGATTGGATGTATCGAAATGCACGGCCAGTTCCGCCAGCCGCAAGGCCTGATGCTGGTTTCCCTTCGCCCAGGCTTCCTTTGCCCGACGTACGTATTTTCGGGCCAAGGTTCGCTGGCTTAACGGCGACATCTTCTCGGCCGAAATACTCTGCCGTCGCTGGAATTCG
>DOEZ01000583.1:2663-2857 GCA_003532715.1 Planctomycetaceae bacterium | reverse complement strand
CGTCGCTTGTCGGCCGGTCGCTCCTGCTGCTGATTACGTGCGGGTCGATCATCGCCGTGCTCTTCATCTTCTTCTTCATTGCGAAGGACGCGCTGCCGTTCTTTCGCGCGGAAGGGATTCGCGAGTTCTTCACGAGCGTTCATTGGTACCCCGAGGGACGGCCGCCGGCCTTCGGCGCGGCGGCCATCTTCTAT
>DOEZ01000583.1:0-2615 GCA_003532715.1 Planctomycetaceae bacterium | reverse complement strand
AAGCCGGTCATTGAATTGCTCGCGGCCATTCCCTCGGTCGCCTACGGATTCTTCGCGATGGTCGTGCTGGCGCCTCTGCTCCAGGAAAACGGCGGGCGCGTGTTGGCGATCGCCGCATGGATGGTCGGCCTTCCGTTAGCGGTGCTGGCCGTGGTCGTCTTGAGCGACGTGGCGGGCAGCCTTTTTTTCAAACGACTGCAGGTGTTCGGCCGCGCGGTCGCCGCCGTCGTTCTGGGGGCCGGGGCCGTCGGCGGACTCGTTTGCCTCGGACGAATGTTGTCCGGATTGCAGATCGGCACCGGCGTCAACGCATTGAACGCCTCGGTCATACTGGGAATCATGGCGCTGCCGACCATCGTGAGCGTTTCAGAGGACGCTTTGCAAGCCGTCGGACGAGAACTTCGCGAGGGAAGCTACGCCTTGGGGGCCACGCGAGCCGAAACACTCGTCAAGGTCGTCATTCCGGCGGCGGCCAGCGGGATTTGCGCCGCCGTGATCCTCGGCGTGATGCGCGCCGTGGGCGAAACGATGGTTGTCTTGATGGCGGCCGGCGGCGCGGCCCACATCCCCTCGCCCTGGTACGATTACCTCGCGTCGGTGCGAACGCTGACGGCCACGATCGTAGCCGAAATGGGCGAGGCCGATCAGAGCGTCGGGTCGAGCCACTATCACGCCCTGTTCGCCATGGCGCTGGCGCTTCTGGCGATTTCCTTCGTTCTCAACATGCTCAGCGAATGGACCGTCCATCGCGCCCAACGGAAGTTGCGAGGAGAATGAAGTGAACAACCACACTCGAAAACTGGTTGACCGCGCCTTCTCGGGACTCGGAATCACGTCGATCGTGCTTCTGTCGGCCGCATTGCTGGTCATTCTGGCCCCCATGGTCGTTCGCGGCACGGGGGCGTTCGTCTTTCGCGGCACGGTCGAGTACCGGCAACTGCTTCTAGAGAAGTTCAATCGGGGCAATCCCGACGCGCTCGCCTCCGAGCGCGAGGAAGCGATTCGCGCGCGCCGGCCCGTCTACGACATGTTGGCCGCCTTCGAGGAGGAGTTGGAGACGACGCGAGAATCGCACCGAGAGGAGCGTCGCGAGATTCGGGCCGAAAATCGTCGACTGCGACGCGACGACACCTTGACCGAGGACCGGCGCGAGCGCGCGTCCGCCGACGTGGCCCGGCGAGAAGAACGGCTCGAACAGGAACAGGAACGCCTCCAACGCCAGGAGGAGGATTTCCACGAGGTGCGCGACCTGGTCGGCGAACTGCTAGGGCCCCCGCCGGGCGAGGCGACACGATTCCTCTGGGAAACCCAGTACGGGCAGACTCGGTGGGATCGGGTCGAGGTGAAGATCGACCTGCTGATGAGCATCGACCAGTGGGTCGAGCCCGATGACAAGAACGATTCGGATTACCTGGTGCGGACGCCTCGCGCGGAATTGTACGCGGGCACGGCGTTGGCCGGACTATTCGACTACGTCGAGAAAAACGCCGAGGCGATGCTTCTGCCGCGATGGACGTTCTATTGGCGATTCCTGACCGACAAGTCGGACGCGACGCACTACTTCGGCGGCATTTGGGCCGAGATTCTCGGCACGATCTATCTGACGCTCGGCTCGATGCTCTTCGCGGTGCCGATGGGCGTGATTTCGGCCGTCTACCTGGTCGAATACGCCAAGGAGGGGATGCTGGTGCGGGTTCTGCGGACATTCATCAACACCTTGGCGGGCGTGCCGAGCATCGTCTTCGGCCTCTTCGGCGCGGCGTTTTTCATCCACACGCTGCATCTTTCGCCCGGCAAGAGCGTGCTGGTCGGGGCGCTGACCCTGGGCCTGCTCATTCTGCCGATGGTGATTCGCGCCTCGGAAGAAGCCATCCGATCCGTGCCGCAAACGTTCAAGGAGGCCGCCTTGAGCGTTGGCGCCGGCAAATGGCGAACGGTCGTGACGGTCATTCTGCCCGCCGCGTTGCCGGGCATTCTGACCGGAATCGTCATCAGCATGGGTCGCGCCGCCGGCGAGACCGCGCCGATCATTTTCACCGCGGCCGTCAGCGTGGGCCAACCCCTCTCGCTGTGGGAGACCTTCTCGCAGCCGACCCCCGCGCTGCCCTGGAATATCTACAACATTTGCACCGAGCACGAGGCGGTCGACGAGATACGCCACGTGCAATACGGAATGGTGCTGACGCTGGTGGCGATCGTCTTGCTGCTGAACCTCGTCGCCATCTTCACCCGCGCCCGAATCACCCGGAAAATGCGATCATGAGCGACCAGACCATCGACTTCAATATCCAGGCCTCGGTGATACCGGCTCGCGAGCCGGCGTCGGCGACGACCCAGACGCACGTGACGGCCGACGACTTCTCGATCTTCTACGGCGCGAACGAAGCGGTGAAGTCGCTCAGCCTCGAGATTCCCGCCGGCCAAGTTACGGCCATCATCGGCCCCAGCGGATGCGGCAAGAGCACCTTCTTGCGGGCGATTAACCGCATGAACGACCTCATTCCGAATTGCCACGTCAAGGGCAAGTTGATCTTCGACGGCCACGACATTTTCGGGCCGAGAATCGACGTGACCGCGCTCCGCCGCCGTGTCGGCATGGTCTTCCAGAAGCCGAA
>DOEZ01000667.1 GCA_003532715.1 Planctomycetaceae bacterium | reverse complement strand
CCAGTACACGCCGGAACCCGACCGCGTGTGCTCGAAGGCGTGGGTGATCAGGGCCGAATTGTGCATCAGGTTGCCGTGCGAGAGCATCACGCCCTTGGGCGTGCCGGTCGAGCCCGATGTGTACTGCAAAAAAGCGACCGTCTCGGCGTTGATGTCGGGCGGCCGCCACTGGTCGGCCATTTGCTCCAACACCTGGCAGGTCGGCAGCCACGTGAGTTGCTTGAGGTGGGGCGTCTCGTCGACGAGCGGTTCGATTCGCTGCAACACGAGATCGGTCGACAGGGCCACTTTGACGTCGCAGTCGTCGGCCACCGCTTGAATCCGGTTCATCGACCGGTTGCGCCGCGGCGGATAGACGGGTACGGCGACCACGCCCGCGTAGAGGCAGCCAAAAAACGCGGAAATGAATTCGAGCCCGGCCGGATAGAGCAGCAGGGCGCGCTGACCCGCCAGACCGTGCGATTCAAGCCAAGCCGCGATCGCGCGGGCCTGGGTGTCGAGCTGCCGATAGGTCAGGCTGACTTGCTCGTCCTCGCCGTTCACGAGAAAGACAAAAGCCGGATCTTCCGGCTGTATCTTCGCGCGATAACGCACGAGGTCGACAAGTGTCGCGCGGCCGGACAGCGATCCGCGGGGCATATCCAGATGCACGGTTAACCAAGCTCCCTTCCATATTTGGATCGTCGAGCGCACGCATACACACATAATCGCTTCGGTCGATCCAAGCCCCGTAGGCAAACTCTTCTCACTGCCCCCGCAAAGGCTTGCCTAATCTCCCAAACCCTGGATTCTACGAAAGACCGCCCGAATCCGCAACCGCCACCCCTCCATTGGAGAGGGTCTCTTGCTTGGTCGCGAGCGCCGGCACTGGAGCGTCCCCCGAATTGGGCTTCGATCGTCAATACACGACCTCTTCGTGCGAATAGCCGTTTGGCGGCCCAAGCCCAAACCAACCCGAAGCGCAAGCGAGAGGTGCGTAACGGCTTATCGTGAACCACAACCTCGGCGGACGCCTGCCCACGCCGCCACGAAAGGGCCGGCTCGCGGAGAATCCGGGCCAAACCGACCCCCAAACCGCAACATTGACATGAACGCAAGCGGCGACTAAGTTGAACTGGGGGTGAGACTTACCACGGTTCGGGTTAGGTCGTCGGCCGTTTCGAGCAAGACCGCCAATTGCAGGGGAGGAGGAGTAATTCCATGATTCGCGTCCGCTGTCCCGGCTGTGGAAGCCACTTAAATGCCAAGAAGAAGCTGGCGGGGCAAACCCGCAAGTGTCCCAAGTGCGGTTCGCCGGTGACCATTCCCGACGTCCAACCCGACGAGCGCAAGCCGGCCACCAAGCCCGCCGCACGGCCCGCCGTCCGTTCGACAGCCGAGCCGACGGTGATTGTCTACGCCAATCCGGCCGAGACGAATCTGACCGCGAAACCTCGCCTCGATCGGCTCGTCCGCACGAACCGCTACCTGATCTGCGACAAGACCATGGTCGTGGCCATGTGGCGAAACGACGGCCGAGGCTGGATGGTCCGCGGGGCGGGAGGCTTCATGTCGGCTCGACGCAACAGCGAGAACCTCATGCCCGAGGGCTTCTTCGTCCTCGTCGAACTCGACATGGCCGAAACGGACGAGGGAATCCGCCTGGCCGCGATCAACTCCTACCAACTCTCCTCGCGCTTCGCCATGACCAAACTCGACAAGGGCGACGACGACATCGTCCAGGCCGTTACCGAGCCGGGATGCCTCAACCGCGAACAAAAATTCGCCGTCCGCCAGGCCCTCCAAGACCAATTCATGCGCGAAGTCTGGCGCGGCTCCGACGAAGTGGTCGACTACCTCTCGAACTTCGACTTCCGTTCCCACACGAGCCGCAAGAGCGAAACACAGTAGGTCCCGCTCGCCGAGCGGGACCTCTGCGGTCCCCGGCCGGACGACGGACGAGCGCTAGGTCGTTCGCCCCGGAATGTCGAGATAGAATCGTGCGTGTCGTGAACCTGTTTTGAACCTACGTTGGTTGGAACACACAATATGAGGGCCTCTGTTGTGGCAATGATTTTTGCGGCATCGATGCTGATGATCTGGTCTGTCGGTGAGATCGCCGCCAAGGAAGAGAACGTCAGTGTCTATGGTCTGGGTTCATCTCCCGATGGAAGGCTTCTTGCCATCGGCCTTGAGGTGCGAGAATCTGGTCTGCTATCAGAGCGACGGCTCGGCACGATGGACCTAAAAGATCAACGAGTCCGGTTCCTGCAACTTCCTAACGGTATTGGCCCCTCGCTCGTTGACCGGGTCTCATGGTCTCCGGACAGCACGAACCTCGCGTTTATCTTTTCACCGGCACCTGCGGGAGCCCCGCCGGACTACTCCCGACAACTGTTCGCTGATCTGGCGACGGGCAAGAAACCCGACTCCATTCCTTCTCCCGAAGTGTGGCTTGGCAGCGTGGACAAGGGACGAGTCCGCAGAGTTTTGGGTGGCAAGCACCACTCGTGGGATTACCCCAGGATCTTTGGGAACGGCGAGTGCTTGCTTGCGCGAGACGCCTCTTGTAGCAACGTTGCGTTGTCAGACATTTCGTCCGAAATGTACGGGTTCGTCTTGCCGCAGACATTCTGGAATCTGCGTCACGTGCATCGCTTCGGCTACGATTGGGATGCGAAGGAGCAGTGTGTCTACGTATCTGTTGGACATGGTGCCCCGAAGAAGGAAATAGGCGTTTGGAGAGTTGATTTCCCGAGCGGTGAGAGAAGGCGTCTCAGCGATAAGATAGGAGTGAACAGTCTGTTTACGTCCCCCAGCGGACAGTGGCTCGGCTTCGCTGAATGGGCAAACAGCTATGCACAGGATGATCCAAGAAGAAACGAGGGTTGGACTGTATGTGTGGCGTCGCTTCCCGAATTCACGGTGCGCGCGCTCAGTGCTTGCGGCACCGAGCGGTTTCTTGCCTGGTCGGTGGAGAAAGACCGGCTTGCCTTCTGTGAAAAGGGCCAGATTGCTGTTTGGACTCCGGCGACGAATAAGATCATTCGAATGCGCGTGCCCGAAGGTCAACCGCAAGACCTCTCTTGGATCAGTTCAACGGATGTGATCGTCTACGGTATCGACAATCGTGAAATATGGAGTCTGGATGCTACGTCGGGTGAGCGCAGACGCATTCTCAGCGTTGGTGATGTGCTAACCAAGGCGTGTAACGACCCAAGTAAGCCGAGTGGTGACAAAACGGGAAAAACGGGCGACAGCGATCAAGTCCAGGGAGAATAGACAACCGATAATAGGTCAGAGAAATCGCTGGAACGAAGAAAAGGGGTCTTACAAACTGGGAAGAGTCGCGGTCGCTTGCCGCGGGGTGGCCCGGGTTCTCGGAACCTGGGCAGAAAGCACGAGAGCCCCGAGCAAGGTTGCTGGACAGCTCATGCGACGG